>NZ_LHVI01000029.1:0-220920 GCF_001269755.1 Pseudomonas sp. Q12-87
TGCGTTCGTTGGTCGCAGACTTTATTGGCGCGCTGGCGGACCAACGAACGCATCGAACAGATCTCATCAGAAGGGCGAAAAGCGCCGCTGAGCAGGCCGTGCGTCATGAGTTGCCAGATCCACTGGCAATCAAGCACATCGGATTTGCGCCCAGAGGTCTGCCGCGTAGCACGTGAGTTAACCAGATAAACCTCAAAGCCACGCGCATCCAGCACTTCGAAAAGCGGAATCCAGTAAACGCCCGTCGCCTCCATGGCCACGACACTGATGTTCAACGACTGGAGCCAGTCGGCCAGTGCGATCAAATCGTCGGTAAACGTGGAGAATTGACGGACAGCAGGATCGTACTGCTCTGGGTTTACAGCGACCCAATGCTCACGGCTTCCCACGTCAATACCGGCACAGTGGTGATGAATAATCTCAAAACGCTTTTGGTTCTTGCGCGCCATGGCAATTCCTCGCAGGATTGAATGACGCGCGCGGGGTACACGGTGGCGAAAGGATTCACTCTCTTATACGAGGTCACGGCCTGGCCGTGCCATCAACGACTCCACGCCGATACCGTGCAGGTCACTCTCCCTCTCGGGTGCTGACACACCAGTGCTGGTTACGGCCTTTGCCCCGCGCGCGTTCTTCCAATTTACGATGAACTGTTTGCTGCGCGACAGCGCAGCGTCGAAGACGCGGCGGGATCTCCCTCGCCACAAAAGCATCATCATCGACCGAAGGTCATTCGAAGCCCACCCGGTTACGTCCATTGTGCTTGGCCAGGTACAGCCCTTTGTCCGCCGCCGAGATCAGCTGCCGACTATCGCCGCCCGGCTGCGGCGTGATGGTCGAGACGCCGATGCTGATGGTCAGGCTCTCGCCGCCATCGGGTGTGGTGTGGGGAATCTTCAGGGCGACGACGCTCTGGCGCAGCTTTTCAGCCATCAACCGGGCACCGCCAGGCGAGGTGCTGGGCAATACCAAGGCAAATTCTTCGCCACCGTAGCGGGCCGGCAAGTCGGAGGGGCGACTGCACGCATCACGGATCGCCCCGGCCACCTTGCGCAGGGCTTCGTCGCCCTCCAAGTGACCGAAGTTGTCGTTATAGGACTTGAAGTAGTCCACGTCGATCATCAACAGCGACAGTTGGCTCTGGTCGCGCATCGCCCTGCGCCACTCCAGCTCCAGGTATTCGTCGAAGTGCCGGCGATTGGACAGCCCGGTCAAGCCATCGGAGTTCATCAGCCGTTGCAGCACCAGGTTGGTGTCGAGCAACTGCTGCTGGCTGACCCGCAGCGCGCGATAGGCCGCGTCGCGCTGCAACAGCATCATGTAGGAGCGCGAGTGATAGCGGATGCGCGCCACCAGTTCGATGTTGTCCGGCAACTTGACCAGGTAATCGTTGGCCCCGGCGGCGAAGGCCGCGCTCTTGATCAGCGGGTCCTCCTTGGTGGACAGGACAATGATCGGGATATCGCGGGTGGCCGGATGGTTACGGTACTCGCGCACCAGGCTCAGGCCGTCGAGGCCGGGCATTACCAGGTCCTGGAGAATCACCGTCGGCTTGATCCGGATCGCGTGGGCGATGGCCTGGTGGGGATCGGAGCAAAAGTGGAAGTCGATGTTTTCTTCATTCGACAGCCCGCGCCGCACCGCCTCGCCGATCATCGCCTGGTCGTCGACGAGCAGGACCATGGCGGCATTCTCATCGTTCTTGAAGCCGTCGAGCTGCAGATCATTCATGGGTGCTTACCTGAGTACGGCCTGGGCCGAGGTCGCCGGGGTTCATCATTTGCTAAATATCTCCAACAACCGTGGCGCGATATCGTCCAGGCCAAGAATATGAACGGCGGCGTCGATGGCGGCGGCTGCCTTGGGCATGCCATACACCGCGCTGCTGCGCTGGTCCTGGGCGATGGTCTCCCAACCCTGTTGGCGCATCAGCTTAAGCCCTTGTGCCCCGTCGCGGCCCATGCCGGTGAGCAATACACCCACCGCGTCACCGCTCCAGAAATGGGCGACGCTTTCGAAAAAAACGTCGATGGAGGGCCGGTAGATTTCATTCACCGGCTCGGCGGTGTAGGCCAAGGTACCGTCCTTCAACAAACGTAGATGGTGATTGGTCCCGGCCAGCAACACCGTGCCGCTCTGCGGCGTCTCGCCGTGCCGGGCCAGGCGGACCCTGTGGCCCGACGCACTGCCCAGCCACTCGGCCATGCCTGCGGCGAACACCTCGTCGACATGCTGGACCAGCACAATGGCCGGGGCAAAATCACGCGGCAGGGCTTTCAACAGCACCTCCAGCGCCGCCGGCCCGCCCGCCGACGATCCGATGGCCACCAGGCTATTTCGCGACACCGCCGCACGCTGCGTCGTCGCAGCGGGTCGTTCCCGCCTGTTGCGCTCGCCGATCAGCCAGCCGATGTTGGTGATCTTGCGCAGCAGGGGCGCCGCCGCGTCCGCTGGATTACCGACGCCCAGGGCCGGCGTATCGACCACATCCAGGGCGCCATGGCCCATGGCCTCGAACACCCGATGGACGTTCTGTTGGCTGTCACCGGTGACGATGACAATCGCGCAGGGCGTATCGGCCATGATCCGCCGTGTAGCCTCCACGCCATCCATGATCGGCATGAACAGGTCCATCAGGATCAGGTCCGGGGTGTACTCGGCGCAGCGCTGCACCGCCTCGGCCCCGTTGGCGGCCACCCAGACCAGTTGATGCGCCGGCTCGAACGCCAGGGCACGGCGCAGGGCCTCGACCGCCAGGGGCATGTCATTGACGATGGCGATCTTCAAGCGCGGGCTCCCCCGATCAATTCGACTACAGCGTCGAGCAAGGCGTCGTCGTGGAAACTCGCCTTCGCTAGATAATAGTCGGCCCCCGCGTCCAGGCCACGGCGACGGTCTTCTTCGCGGTCCTTATAGGACACCACCATCACCGGCAGCGATTGCAAACGGTTGTCGCGTCGCAACAGCGACACCAGCTCGATGCCATCCATGCGCGGCATGTCGATATCGGTAATCAGCAAATCGAAATCCTCCGAGCGCAATGCGTTCCATCCATCCATGCCATCCACCGCCACGGCCACCTCGTAGCCGCGATTGAGCAGCAGCTTGCGTTGCAGCTCGCGCACGGTCAGCGAGTCATCCACCACCAGGATCCGCTTGCGCGGAGCCTGGGCCTGGTTCTGCCGGGCAATGCGTTCCAGGCGCCCGGTATCGAGCAGCTTGTCCACCGACCGCAGCAGGTCCTCGACGTCGACAATCAACACCACCGAGCCGTCGTCCAGCAAGGCTCCGGCGGAAATATCCTGGACCTTGCCCAGGCGCTCGTCCAAAGGCAGGACCACCAATGTGCGCTCGCCAATGAAGCGTTCCACCGCGACCCCATAGATCGATTCGCGCTCGCGAATGACCACGACCTTGAGGGTGTGGCTGTTGTTCTGCGTCGCCGGGCGATTGAGCAATTGGCTGGCGGCGACCAGCCCGATATGCCGGCCCTCGTGCCAGAAATGCTGGCGGCCTTCGACCTGCACGATGTCGTCGGGCGCCAGGTCGCACATGCGTTCGATGTGGGCCAGGGGAAAGGCATACGCCTCGCCGCCGACTTCCACCACCAGGCTGCGCACCACCGACAGGGTCAGCGGCACTTCGAGATGGAAACGACTGCCCCCGCCCGCCGTCTGCTCCAGCACCACGGCCCCGCGCAACTGCCGGACCATATGCTGGACGGCGTCCAGGCCGACGCCGCGACCGGATACCTCGGTGACTTTGTCTCGCAGGCTGAAACCGGGCAGGAACAGGAATGTCAGCAGTTCCTCTTCGCTCAGGCTGGCAGCGGTTTGCGCTGGCGAAAGGCCGCGCTCGACGATGCTGCGGCGGACCCGTTCCAGATCCACGCCGGCACCGTCGTCCACCAGTTCGAGCACCAGCAGGCCAGCCTGATGGGAAGCCCGCAGGCGGATCAGGCCTTCGGCGGGCTTGCCGGCCAGTTGGCGCTGTTCCGGGGTTTCGATGCCATGGTCCACGGCATTGCGCAGTAAATGGGTCAGCGGCGCCTCGAGCTTTTCCAGCACGTCGCGGTCGACCTGGGTTTTTTCGCCCTCGATCTCCAGGCGGACCTGCTTGCCCAGGCTGCGACCGAGATCACGGACCATGCGGACCTGGCCGCTGAGCACATCGGCAAACGGCCGCATGCGACAGGCCAGCGCCGTGTCATACAGCACCTGCGCCCGCTGGCTGGCCTGCCAGGCGAACTCATCCAGCTCGGCGGTCTTGAGCGCCAGCAGTTGCTGGGTTTCGGCCAGCAAGCGGCGCGCATCGCCAAGGGCTTCCTGGGCCTGCAGGCTCAGAGCGTGATCCTTGAGGTGCACGTTCAGCTCTTCAAGGGCACGCAGGCCGTTGCCTTGCTGACGCTTGAGGCGTTGCATCGCTGCCAGCCAGGGCTTGAGGCGCTGGGTTTCCACCAAGGATTTGCTCGACAGGTCGAGCAGGCTGTTGAGGCGTTCAGCCGTGACCCGCAGGACCCGTTCGCCGCCTTCGGTGACCCGTTTAGCCTTGGCCTTGGGCGTCGGCTCGATGGGCGCGGCAGGTCCCAGTTCGGGCAATTCGACAGGAGCGGTTTCGACGGGCATCTCGATTGCCGGCGGCGCTGCGGCCGAAGCCTGGGCGGCCTCAGGGTCGAGCAGTCGCCCCATCAGCGCCACGTATGCATCGATATCCGCAGCGCCAATGTCGTTGCCCGGCGTGGCGATGCGCGTCAGCAGGTCCGTGCCTTGCAGCAAGGCATCGATGTGAACGGCACCCAGCACCAGGCGGCCTTCCTGGGCACTGACCAGGCAATCTTCCATGACATGGGCCACGCTGACGCCGGCGTCCACCCCGACGATGCGCGCCGCGCCTTTTAGCGAGTGGGCCGCGCGCATGCACGACTCAAGGTACTCGGCCTGGGTCGGATCACGCTCCAGGGCCAGCAGGCCGGTGCTCAGCACTTGGACCTGGGCTTCGGCTTCCAGGCTGAACAGTTCCAGCAACGAGGCATCGCGCATCTGATCGGGCGTCATGACAGGCTCCGGGACACGGCGGACAGCAGCTGTTCTTCGTCCAGCCAGCGCAAGCTGCGGCCCTTGTAGGGCAACACACCGCGAGTGTACTTGCCCGCTGACGGCGAAGCGCTCGCCAGGATCCGTTCGTCGATGGCATGGATGCCGTCCACCTCGTCCACCGGCACCACCACCGGCCCGCCCTTGGCCGCGACGATCAACATGCGCGGCATGATTCGCCCACCGGGAACCGCCGGCGCGCCGGGCTCCAGGTCCAACAATTCCACCAGCGACAGGCAGGCCACCAACGCCCCGCGCACGTTCGCCACGCCGAGCAAGGCCCGCGAACGTTGGTGAGGTAACGAATGGATCGGCTGCAACGGCGCGACCTCCACCAAGCTGCGGGTGGTCAAGGCCAGCCACTCTTCGCCGAGGCGGAACATCAGCAATGAGCGCGTGGCGATGTCGGTGTCCAGCGGGGCACCGACCAGGTCCCGGTCATCCTGTTGCAGGGCATACCGGTCGAGCAGGCGGGTGGCGGCCGCCGAATACACCGGGCAATTGCGGCAGTGGATATGCTCGGTCAGTCGTTCACACGATTTGTCGCCATGCACGCCGATGCGGTTCCAGCAATCGTCGATTGCCTCGGCATCGTCATGGGTGACCTTGTAAAAAGCCGAACCGCTCATCGTTTACGCTCACTGTCTGCGGTGCGCTCGCTACGGGCAGCGCGTTCCTGCAATCGACGGGCTCCGGCCGCGTCTCCCTGGGAAGCCAGCAGCGCCGCCAGATGCACCAGGGCCTCGGCGTGTTGCGGTTCAAGATAAAGCGCCTTGCGATAAAACCCTTGGGCCTCGAGCGCGCTACCGGCCATGTCGCTGAGCAACCCCAGCCAATAAAACACCTGGGCCGCTGGCGCATGGCTACGCAAGTACTGTTCGCAGGCCGCACGGGCCTCGGCGCTCTTGCCGCTGTTGGCCAGGGCGGCGATCTGCGCCAGTAACGCGGCCGCGTCGCCGCCCTTGGCTTGGGCAACCGCGGGCCGGGCCTGGGAAAACGGCAGGGGGCGGATCACCGGGGCGACAGTTTGGGGCAGCACTTGGCGAACCGGCAGCGGGGCCGGCATCAACGTGGGTAGCAAGGTTGGTAGCGAGGTCGGCAACGGCTGTGGTTCGGGGGCGCCCTGGCGACTGAAGGCGAACGACTGGGCAGCCCCGATCGAGCGCATGCCCAGGCGCCCGAGCAAACTGCCCTCGGCGGGGCCGATAAACAGTACGCCATCCTGGTGGGTCAGGCGCTTGAGCACCTCGAACACCTGCTGCTGGGTCGGCTGGTCGAAGTAAATCAGCAGGTTGCGGCAGAACACGAAATCGTAAGGTGCTTCATTCACCAGCAAGGCCGGATCCAGCAGGTTGCCCACTTGCAGGCGCACTTGCTCGCGCACCCGCTCGCTGAGGCGATAGCCCTCGTCTTCGGCCTCGAAATGCCGTTCGCGAAAGGCAAGGTCAGCACCACGGAAAGAATTGCGGCCATAACGCGCAGCCTTGGCCCGTTCAACCGACAGCGGGCTGACGTCCAGCCCCTCGACTTTGAATTGATGGGCGCCCAGCCCTGCGTCGAGCAAGGCCATGGCAATGGAGTACGGTTCCTCACCGGTGGAACACGGCAAGCTGAGGATGCGCAAAGCGCGCAGGTGCTTGATCTCGGCGAGTCGCTTGCCGGCCAGCCGGGCGAGGGTCGCGAAAGATTCAGGGTAACGGAAGAACCAGGTCTCCGGGACGATCACCGCTTCGATCAGCGCTTGCTGTTCCTGCCCCGAATGCTGCAGCGATTGCCAGTAGTCGTCGGCGGTTCGCCCGGGCACAGCGATGATGCGTTGGCGCACGGCCCGCTCGATGATGGCTGAACCGACGGAGGTCACGTCCAGGCCGATGCGTTCTTTGAGGAAATCGAAAAAGCGCTGGTCATTGCTCATGGCCGGGCCCCGAGGTCATCGATGTCCAGCCCGGGTGTGGGAAACAACACGGCGCGGACCGACTCGTCGAGCAGGTCATTGACCCGCACCCATTGCAGCAGCCCCTGCGCATCCTCGCGCACCGGGCCCAGGTACGGCGCCTGCCGATTGTCGAGGCCATACGGCTGGAATTGCGCCGGATCGCAGCGCAGGGTGTCAGTGGCCTGTTCCAGGATCAGTCCCAGCACTTGCCTCGCCTGCTGCGCGTCGGGCTGGTAGTTCACCAGCACCAGCCGCGTACTGGTGCGAGCCTCGGCATTCTGGCCGAAGGTCAGCGCGCACAGGTCGATCACCGGCACCACCACCCCGCGCCAGGCAAAAACGCCGGCCACCCAGGACGGCGCCCGCGCGATCGGCTTGAGGGGCAGGCGCGGCAATACCTCCACCACGTCGGTGGCCAGCAGGGCGTAACGCTCGTTACCGATGCGAAACACCAGGAACAGCGGCTGGCGGGCCGTCGAGGTCATGCCACGCGGGGTCTCTGATTCAGCCATCAGACTTTGAAACGCGAGACGCCACCGCGCAGCCCCACGGCTACCTGGCTCAGTTCGTCAATGGCGGAACTGGCCTGGCGCAGGGATTCCACGGTCTGGCTGCTGGCATCGCCCAGTTGCACCAGGGCGTGGTTGATCTGCTCGGCACCGGTGGCCTGGGCCTGCATGCCCTCGTTGACCATCAACACCCGCGGCGCCAAGGCCTGGACCTGATGGATGATCTGCGACAGCTGCTCGCCGACCTGCTGCACCTCGAACATGCCGCGGCGCACTTCTTCAGAGAACTTGTCCATGCCCATGACCCCCGCCGACACGGCGGACTGGATCTCGCGCACCATTTGCTCGATGTCATACGTGGCCACGGCCGTCTGGTCAGCCAGGCGCCGTACTTCCGTGGCGACTACCGCGAATCCGCGACCATATTCCCCGGCCTTTTCGGCCTCGATGGCAGCGTTGAGCGACAACAGGTTGGTCTGGTCGGCCACCTTGACGATGGTGACCACGACTTGGTTGATGTTACCGGCCTTCTCGTTGAGGATCGCCAGCTTGGCGTTCACCAGGTCGGCGGCGCCCATCACCGAATGCATGGTTTCTTCCATGCGCGCCAGGCCTTGCTGGCCGGAGCCGGCGGCCACCGAGGCTTGGTCGGCGGCGGTGGAAACCTCGGTCATGGTGCGCACCAGGTCCCGGGAAGTCGCGGCGATTTCCCGGGACGTCGCGCCGATCTCGGTGGTGGTGGCAGCGGTTTCGGTGGCCGTGGCCTGTTGCTCGCGGGAGGTGGCGGCGATTTCGGTCACCGAGGTGGTGACTTGCACCGAGGAACGCTGGGCCTGGGACACCAGCGAAGTCAGTTCGGCCATCATGTCGTTGAAGCCTGTCTCCACTGCGCCGAATTCATCTTTGCGTGCCAAGTTCAGGCGCCCGCTCAGGTCGCCGCTGCGCATGACCTCGAGAATCTCCACGATACGGTTCATCGGCGCCATGATCGCGCGCATCAGCAACAGCCCGCAGAGCAGGGCGACAATCAGCGCGACAAGAAACGACAGACCCATGGCGACCTTTGCCGCCGTCACCGCGTCGTCGATGGTCTGGGTGGCGCTTTCGGCCAGTTCGCGATTGCGCTCGATGATGTGGTTCAGATGCTGACGACCGCCGATCCACGCTGGCGTCAGTTCCTTTTCCAAGGCCAGCCGCGCCCCTTCGTAATCCTTGCGCTGATACAAGTCCAGGACCTTCGCCATGGCCAGGTTGAATGCTTGATGATTATTTTCGAACTCGTCGAAAGACGCCTGGTCGGCAGGGTTCTGGATCAGCTGTTGATAATTCTGTATTTCTTCGCGCAGGTGCTGCTCGAAGCCCTGGAAGCGGGTCTTGTCCTCGGCGGTGATTTCATGGTTGCCCGAAAGGCCGACGATCTGTTGGGTCAGCACGTAGCTGTCGACCCAGCCACCGCGAATCATGGAGCTGTAATACACCCCCGGCACCGCATCGGCCCGGACCCTCTCCTCACTGTCCTGGATCTTTAGCAACCGCGAAAACGAGACAACAACCATCAGCAGCATGATGGCGATGATCACCGCAAAACTCGCCAGGATGCGTTGGCGCAATGTCCAGTTCTTCACAGTAAAACCTCGGGCACTTGAAAATGCTGGGGAGTATAGCCGAGGGCGGCGTGGCGTCTGCATGGCGGTGGCGGAGGATTTTGAGCCAGTTGGAGCAATGGAGTACCTGTGGGGATTTGCATCAGCCCCAATTCCAGTAAAGGGCACAAACCGCCGAGGTCAGGGCGGCTCTACGGTGTTGCCTGCCGCACCTGCTTCTCCAACTCGGCCTTCAATCCCGGCTCCAGCTTGAGCTGGCGCGCCAGCTCATCGAGGTAGGATTTTTCCATGAAGTTTTCCTCGTCCACCAGCATCACGCTGGCAACATACATTTCAGCGGCGATTTCCGGGGTACTGGCGGCGCGAGCGACGTCGATGGGGTCAAGGGGTTTGTTGAGCTCGGCGTGCAGCCAGCGCTGCAGTTCCTGGTCGTTATCGAGCTTGGTGAATTCGCCTTCGATCAGCTGCCGCTCACGCTCGTCGACATGGCCATCAGCCTTGGCGGCCGCCACCAATGCCTTGAGGATCGCTTGGCTGTGCTGCTCGACCTGCGCCGCCGGAACGCGGTCCAGGGTCTGCGGTTCGGTTGTTTGGCCACCGCCCTGTTGGGCCTGCCAGTTGCCATAGGCTTTGTAGGCGATCACGCCCAAGGCAGCCAGGCCACCATAAGCCAGCGCCTTGCCGCCGAAATTGCGGGCTTTCTTGTTGCCCAGCAACAGCCCCATGGCGCCAGCGGCCAATGCCCCGCCACCCGCGCCGGACAGCAAGCCGCCCAGGTTGCCCCCCGGATTACCGGAGCCGCCAAGCAACTCGCCCAAACCAGCGGACGGCTTGCCCTGGGAACCGCCAGCCTTGTTCTGCAACATTTCCTGACCGGACTTGAGTAGCTGATCGAGTAATCCACGGGTGTTCATGTGCTGCCTCCACGCATTCGGGTTGACCGGATCATTAAGGTCACCAGCCTGGATCGAAAGTGCCCCGTCAGCCATGACGAGATTGCTTCGAGATGTTGCCTCGCGTATCACCAGCCCCACAGAAAAAACGATATACACTCCTGCACATCGATAAAAACAGCCCACCGGGTATTCGTCCAATGATGACCCTGCGTCAGATCCGTCATTTCATCGCTGTGGCCGAGACCGGCTCGATCTCCTCCGCCGCACAGGCGGTTTTCATTTCCCAGTCCACCTTGACCCTGGCCATCCAGCAGTTGGAGCAGGAAATCGGCGTCAGTCTGTTCAACCGCCACGCCAAGGGCATGACCCTGACTCACCAGGGGCATCAATTCCTGCGCCAGGCCCATTTGATCCTGGCCACCGTCGACAATGCCAAGCGCAGCCTGCAACAGAGCACCGACCAAGTGGCCGGCCACGTCATCATCGGCGTCACCAGCCTGGTTGCCGGTTATTACCTGGCGGACCTGCTGACCCGTTTCCAGCGGGCCTACCCCAATGTGGAAATCCGCGTGATGGAGGATGAGCGGCCGTACATCGAGCATTTGCTGGTCAGTGGTGAAATCGACGTCGGGGTGCTGATCCTCTCCAACCTGGAAGATCGCCACGCCTTGCAGACCGAGGTACTGACTCACTCGCCCCACCGCTTGTGGCTGCCGGCCCAGCATCCGTTGCTGGAACACGACAGCATCAACCTGGCAGATGTGGCCCGCGAGCCGCTGATCCAGCTGAACGTCGATGAAATGGACCGCAACGCCCAGCGTTTGTGGCGCGGCGCCGGGCTGCAACCGAAGATCACGCTGCGTACCGCCTCGACCGAAGCGGTGCGCAGCCTGGTGGCCGCAGGCCTCGGGGTATCGATCCAGCCGGACATGACGTACCGCCCCTGGTCACTGGAGGGCGACATCATCGAGGCGCGCCCGATTGCCGACCTCAGCCAGACCCTTGACGTCGGCCTGGCATGGCGCCGAGGCACGGCGCGGCCAGCCCTGGTCGATCCGTTCCTGACGGTAGCCCGGGAACAACCGCCGGGCGGACGCAAGCCATCGATTTAATCGAATGCAGCCTTGAGTATTTAGAATTTGTCGGCCTTGAGGCTGAGCACTAGTCTCTCAGGCATCCCATGGTTCTGTGCTTCAAACTGAGACTTATAAAAATGGCTGGCACGCAGACCCCGTTGTGCACCGCGTTGCTGATCGACGGCGAACTCGTATCCGGTGAGGGGGTTGTCGAGCCCATTCTCAACCCGGCCACCGGCGAAGTACTCGCTCATATCGCCGAAGCCAGCATCGAACAGGTGGAAGCTGCAATCCTCGCAGCCCACCGCGCATTTGACGAATGGTCGCGGACCACGCCGCAACAACGTTCGAACCTGTTGCTGGAGATTGCCGCCGCCATCGAAAAAAACGCGGACTACTTGGCCCGCCTCGAATCCCTGAACTGCGGCAAACCTTTGCATCTGGCGCGCCAGGATGACCTGAGCGCCACCGTGGACGTGTTCCGTTTCTTCGCCGGTGCCGTGCGCTGCCAGACCGGCCAGCTTAGCGGTGAATACCTGCCTGGCTACACCAGCATGGTGCGCCGCGATCCGATTGGCGTGGTGGCGTCCATCGCGCCGTGGAATTACCCGATCATGATGGCCGCCTGGAAAATCGCCCCGGCCCTGGCCGCCGGCAACACGCTGGTGTTCAAGCCGTCGGAACACACGCCCTTGTCGATCCTGGCGCTGGTGCCGGTCTTGGCCGGGATTCTGCCGCGGGGCGTTATCAATATCATTTGCGGAGGCGGCGAAGGGGTCGGCAGCCATTTGGTCAGCCATCCCAAAGTACGCATGGTCTCGCTGACCGGCGACATCGTCACCGGGCAGAAGATTCTCCAGGCGGCGGCGAAAACCCTCAAGCGAACGCACCTGGAACTGGGCGGCAAGGCGCCGGTAATCGTATGCAACGACGCCGACCTCCAAGCCGTGGTCGAGGGCGTGCGCACCTATGGCTATTACAACGCCGGGCAGGATTGCACCGCGGCTTGCCGGATCTACGCTCAGGGTGGGATTCACGACCGGTTGGTGGCCGAGCTCGGCGCGGCGGTCAGCAGCCTGCGCTTTGCCGGCAAGCGCGATGCCGACAATGAAATCGGCCCGCTGATCAGCGTTCGCCAGCGTGACCGCGTCGCCAGTTTCGTCGAGCGCGCCCTCGGCCAGCCCCACATCGAGCGCATCACCGGCGCGGCGGTGCATTCCGGCGCTGGGTTTTTCTATCAACCCACGCTGCTGGCCGGCTGCAAGCAAAGCGACGAGATCGTCCAGCGCGAGGTGTTCGGCCCCGTCGTCACGGTGACCCGCTTCGATGAACTCAGCCAGGCGGTGGACTGGGCCAACGATTCCGAATACGGCCTGGCGTCCTCGGTGTGGACGCAGAACCTGGACAAGGCGATGCAGGTGGCGGCGCGGCTGCAATACGGCTGCACCTGGATCAACAGCCATTTCATGCTGGTCAGCGAAATGCCCCATGGCGGCCTGAAACGCTCGGGCTACGGCAAGGACCTGTCCAGTGATTCGCTCCAGGATTACAGCGTGGTGCGCCACATCATGGCCCGGCATAGCCGGGAGTTTTGAGCGGCAAGCTGCAAGCTGCAAGCTGCAAGCAACAGCAGTGCATGGCTTGCAGCTAAGCTAAAACAACAATCAGCGACACGCCTCTCAACTGCCCTACCACAATTAAAGCAAGAGGGATTTCCATGTACGCGCACAAGACCGCATTGCTCAGCGCTATCACCACGGCGCTGCTGACCAGCGTCAGCCTCCAGGCCGCCGAACCGCCCAAGGCCATTGGCGCCGGCGAAGGCCAATTGGACATCGTTGCCTGGCCGGGCTACATCGAACGAGGCGAAAGCGACAAGGCCTACGATTGGGTAACAGGTTTCGAAAAGGACACCGGTTGCAAGGTCAACGTGAAAACCGCCGCCACCTCCGATGAAATGGTCAGCCTGATGACCAAGGGCGGCTATGACCTGGTCACCGCCTCGGGCGATGCCTCCCTGCGACTGATTGCCGGCAAGCGTGTACAACCGATCAACACCGCGCTGATCCCCAACTGGAAGAACCTCGACACGCGCCTCAAGGATGCACCCTGGTACGTGGTCAACCAGCAGACTTATGGCACCCCGTACCAGTGGGGCCCGAACGTGCTGATGTACAACACCGACGTATTCAAGCAGGCACCGACCAGTTGGAGCGTATTGTTCAGCGCTCAGAACCTGCCTGACGGCAAGCCGAACAAGGGACGCGTGCAAGCCTACGATGGCCCGATCTACATCGCCGACGCGGCGCTGTACCTCAAGACCGCCAAGCCGGAACTGGGCATCAAGGACCCGTACCAACTCGACGAAGCGCAATACAAGGCCGTATTGGAATTGCTGCGGGCCCAGCAGCCGTTGATCCACCGCTACTGGCACGACACCACTGTGCAGATGAGCGATTTCAAGAACGAAGGCGTGGTGGCGTCCGGCGCCTGGCCGTACCAGGTCAACGGCCTGGTCAACGAGAAACAACCGATCGCGTCCACCATTCCAAAAGAAGGCGCCACTGGCTGGGCCGACACCACGATGCTCCACGCCGAGGCCAAGCACCCCAACTGCGCGTACAAATGGATGGACTGGTCGCTGCAACCGAAAGTCCAGGGCGACGTGGCCGCGTGGTTCGGTTCCCTGCCCGCCGTGCCAGCGGCGTGCAAAGGCAGCGAGCTGCTGGGCGCCGAGGGTTGCAAGACCAATGGCTTCGACCAGTTCGACAAGATCGCCTTCTGGAAAACCCCGCAGGCCGAGGGCGGCAAGTTCGTTCCGTATAGCCGCTGGACCCAGGACTACATTGCGATTATGGGTGGGCGCTAAACCCCAGCAACTGCTTGGACCGGGGACATGATTAGCCCTGTGGCGAGGGAGCTTGCTCCCGCTGGGGGGCGCAGCCACCCCAAGACCAGCCGATGCGGTGGGTCAGGCAATACCGCGTCGATCTGTTTTGGGCGTGCTGCGCACGCCAGCGGGAGCAAGCTCCCTCGCCACGGGACCGCGTTCCAAAGTTGATATTTCATAGCCGCCCCGCTTTTTGGAGCACCGCACCATGACACTT
This sequence comes from Pseudomonas sp. Q12-87, assembly GCF_001269755.1. NCBI lineage: Bacteria > Pseudomonadati > Pseudomonadota > Gammaproteobacteria > Pseudomonadales > Pseudomonadaceae > Pseudomonas > Pseudomonas sp. Q12-87. Next base: position 14,222 of record NZ_LHVI01000029.1, read on the forward strand.
GCAGTCCAATTCACTCACGTTTCCCGTCAGTTCGGCGAAGTGAAAGCCGTTGACCGGGTTTCCATCGATATCCAGGACGGCGAGTTCTTTTCCATGCTGGGCCCCTCTGGTTCAGGCAAGACCACCTGCCTGCGCCTGATCGCCGGGTTCGAACAGCCCAGCGCCGGCTCGATCCGCATCCACGGCGAAGAAGCCGCCGGGTTGCCGCCCTATCAGCGCGACGTCAATACAGTGTTCCAGGACTACGCCCTCTTCCCACACATGAATGTGCGCGACAACGTCGCCTACGGTCTGAAAGTCAAAGGCGTCGCCAAGGCCGAGCGTATCCAGCGCGCCAACGAAGCGCTGGAAATGGTCGCCCTGGGCGGCTACGGCGAGCGCAAGCCGGTGCAACTGTCCGGCGGCCAGCGCCAGCGCGTGGCCCTGGCCCGGGCGCTGGTCAATCGTCCACGAGTGCTGTTACTGGATGAGCCCTTGGGCGCCCTTGACCTTAAGCTGCGTGAACAGATGCAGGGCGAGCTGAAGAAGCTGCAACGGCAACTGGGCATCACCTTCATCTTCGTCACCCACGACCAGACCGAAGCGTTATCGATGTCCGACCGCGTGGCAGTGTTCAACAAGGGCCGCATCGAACAGGTCGATACACCGCGCAACTTGTACATGAAGCCGGCGACGACTTTTGTCGCCGAATTCGTCGGCACCTCCAACGTGATTCGTGGCGAACTGGCCCGGCAATTGAGCGGTTATCCACAGCCGTTCTCGATCCGCCCGGAACACGTGCGTTTCGCCGAAGGCTCGTTGGCCGGTCACGAAATCGAGGTCCGCGGCCTGCTTCACGATATCCAGTACCAAGGCAGCGCCACGCGCTACGAGTTGAAACTCGAAAACGGCCAGACCCTGAACCTCAGCCAGGCCAATACCCATTGGATCGACAACGGCGCCCAGCACCAGACCGGTCAGCAACTGAGCGTGCGCTGGGCGCGTGAAGCCATGATCCCGCTGCACGACACCGTCGCCGGTGAGGTGTGAGATGAGCACCCTGGCCATTAACCCGACACCGGCATCGGGATCGTCGCTGCGCAGGCTTTCCAACCTGCTGTACCGTCGGCCCAACCTGTACCTGTCGATGCTGCTGGTGCCGCCGCTGATCTGGTTCGGCGCGATCTACCTGGGTTCGCTGCTGACCTTGCTGTGGCAAGGTTTCTACACCTTCGACGACTTCACCATGGCGGTCACGCCGGACCTGACCCTGGCGAATTTCGCGGCGCTGTTCCAGCCCTCGAATTTCGACATCATCCTGCGCACGTTGAGCATGGCCATCGTCGTGTCCATCGCCAGCGCCGTGGTCGCGTTCCCGATTGCCTATTACATGGCGTGCTATACCAGCGGCAAGACCAAGGCGTTCTTCTACATCGCAGTCATGCTGCCAATGTGGGCCAGCTACATCGTCAAGGCCTATGCCTGGACACTGCTGTTGGCCAAGGGCGGCGTGGCGCAGTGGTTTGTCCAGCACTTGGGGCTGGGTCCAGTGCTGCAGTTCGTGCTGGAGATTCCCGGGGTCGGCGGCAGCACGCTTTCCACTTCTCACCTGGGACGCTTCCTGGTGTTTGTCTACATCTGGCTGCCGTTCATGATCCTGCCGATCCAGGCCTCCCTGGAGCGCCTGCCGCCGTCGCTGCTGCAAGCCTCGGCCGACCTGGGTGCCAGGCCGCGCCAGACCTTCATGCAAGTGATCCTGCCACTGTCAGTGCCGGGCATCGCCGCCGGTTCGATCTTCACGTTTTCGCTGACCCTGGGGGATTTCATCGTGCCTCAACTGGTGGGCCCGCCGGGCTACTTCGTCGGCAGCATGGTCTACGCCCAGCAAGGCGCCATCGGCAACATGCCCATGGCCGCGGCGTTCACCCTGGTACCCATCGTGCTGATCGCCATCTACCTGTCTATCGTCAAGCGCCTGGGGGCTTTCGATGCACTCTGACTCTTCATCCCAAGGGCGCGCGTCCTGGGGACTGCGCATCGCAGCGTGGGGCGGGCTGGTGTTTTTGCACTTCCCGATCCTGATCATCTTCCTCTATGCCTTCAACACCGAGGACGCGGCGTTCAGCTTTCCGCCCAAGGGCCTGACCTTGAAGTGGTTCAGCGTCGCCTTCTCGCGCCCGGACGTACTGGAGGCGATCAAACTGTCGTTGCAAATCGCAGCCATTGCCACGCTGATCGCCATGGTGCTCGGCACACTGGCTTCGGCGGCGCTGTACCGCCGCGATTTTTTCGGCAAACAAGGCATTTCACTGATGCTGATCCTGCCGATTGCGCTACCAGGCATCATCACCGGCATTGCTCTATTGGCGACGTTCAAGTCCCTGGGGATCGAACCCGGGATGCTGACGATCGTCATCGGACACGCGACCTTTTGCGTGGTGATCGTCTACAACAACGTCATCGCCCGCCTTCGCCGTACGTCCCACAGCCTGATCGAGGCGTCGATGGATTTGGGAGCCGATGGCTGGCAGACCTTCCGCTACATCATCCTGCCCAATCTCGGCTCGGCGTTGTTGGCTGGCGGGATGCTGGCGTTTGCCCTGTCGTTCGACGAGATCATCGTCACCACCTTCACCGCCGGCCACGAACGCACCCTGCCGCTCTGGCTGCTCAACCAGCTCAGCCGCCCTCGCGACGTGCCGGTGACCAATGTCGTGGCGATGCTGGTGATGATCGTGACGATGCTGCCGATATTGGGCGCCTATTACCTGACCCGTGGCGGTGAAAGCGTGGCCGGTAGTGGGGGGAAATAAATACCACGGTGGAACCGGATCCCCTGTGGGAGCGGGCTTGCTCGAAAGCGGCGTGTCAGACGGTGCAGATGTTGGATGACACACCGCATTCGCGAGCAAGCCCGCTCCCACCCAGACCACAAACAAGATTCGAGAGGAAATGGATATGCAAACCAAACTGCTGATCAACGGCCACTTGGTAAACGGCGAAGGCCCTGCCCAGGCCGTGTTCAACCCCGCGCTCGGCAGGGTGCTGGTGGAAATCAACGAAGCCAGCGAAGCCCAGGTCGACGCCGCCGTGCGCGCGGCCGACAGCGCTTTCGACAGCTGGTCGCAGGTTGCGCCCAAGGACCGCTCCCTGTTGTTGCTTAAACTGGCCGACGCCATCGAAGCCCATGGTGAAGAACTGGCGAAGCTGGAATCCGATAACTGCGGCAAGCCGCTGAGCGCCGCACTGAACGACGAGATCCCGGCCATCGCCGACGTCTTCCGCTTTTTTGCCGGTGCCAGCCGCTGCATGAACGGCTCGGCCAGCGGCGAATACCTGCCGGGGCACACCTCGATGATCCGCCGCGATCCGGTAGGCGTGATCGCCTCGATTGCGCCGTGGAACTACCCCTTGATGATGGTCGCCTGGAAAATCGCCCCGGCTCTGGCCGCTGGTAACACCGTGGTACTCAAGCCGTCGGAGCAAACGCCGCTGACGGCGTTGCGCCTGGCGGAACTGGCGTCGGAAATCTTCCCCGCCGGCGTGCTCAATGTGGTGTTCGGTCGTGGGCAGACCGTCGGGCAGCCGCTGGTCACGCACCCGAAAGTGCGCATGGTGTCGCTCACTGGCTCCATCGCCACCGGCTCGAACATCATTTCCAGCACCGCCGACAGCGTCAAGCGCACGCACATGGAACTGGGCGGCAAGGCCCCGGTGATTATTTTCGACGACGCCGACATCGACGCGGCGGTTGAGGGCATCCGCACCTTCGGTTTCTACAACGCGGGCCAGGACTGCACCGCCGCCTGCCGCATCTATGCCCAACAAGGCATCTACGACCAGTTCGTCGAAAAACTCGGCGCGGCGGTGGGCAGCATCAAGTACGGCCTGCAAAACGCGCCGGATACCGAAATGGGCCCGCTGATCACGGCGCAACATCGCGACCGCGTGGCAGGCTTCGTCGAACGAGCCATCGCCCAGCCGCATATCCGCCTGATCACCGGCGGCAAGGCGGTGGACGGCAATGGGTTCTTCTTCGAACCGACGGTACTGGCCGACGCTCAACAGGATGATGAAATCGTCCGCCGGGAAGTGTTCGGGCCGGTGGTGTCCGTCACGCCATTTCTCGACGAAGCCCAAGTGCTGGGCTGGGCCAACGATTCGGATTACGGCCTGGCCTCATCGGTGTGGACCGCTGACATCGGCCGCGCCCATCGCTTGTCCGCGCGCCTACAGTACGGCTGTACCTGGGTGAACACGCACTTCATGCTTGTCAGCGAAATGCCCCATGGCGGTCAGAAACGCTCCGGTTATGGCAAGGACATGTCGATGTATGGGTTGGAGGATTACACGGTGGTGCGGCATGTGATGTTCAAGCATTGAGGACAAGACAACACTGGCAACACATGCTCGCGGTAGCCCTGTGTGGGTGCTGCTAAGGTTTTCGTCTATCGGTGCGCGCTCGCCGGTTGACGGAAATCCCGGCAGCACCTAGGGTGTCTACAACGTATACACCCCAGGAGATTGCCATGGCCTCGCCCGTTTTATCCTTTCGCGTGGAAGAAGGTCTGGCCCAGCAGCTGGATTTGTTGGCTGCCGCCACCGACCGCGACCGTCAATACCACCTCAAGCGTGCATTGGTTCGATATGTGGAAGCCGAGTCCTGGCATCTACAAGCCATCAGCGAAGGCATAGTCGATGCCGATGCTGGAAATCTGACCGACCTGGATGCCGTGAAGGCTAAGTGGGCAAAGCGTGCCGAGCATCGTACTGACCGACAAAGCACAGAGTGACCTCGACTCGATTTATGAACACTACCAAACCGCCATCGGTACGGAAGGCGCTGACAATGTCATCACCACCATTCTGGAAACGCTGCGACAACTGCAGCGCTTTCCAGGCTCTGGCCGTCCTTCTGTCGTTCCCGATATTCGGGAGCTGGTGTTGACACGTTATCCGTTCGTTGCGCCTTACCGGCTCATGCATGGGCAATTGCAGGTCTTGCGCATACTGCATCAACGCAGCGAACGCTCCCAGGACTGGTCCACGGAATAATTGCGGCCAGTGACCATCTGCCCGGCCGCCCAAAACGATTATTCAAAACCTCGAAACACTCCTCATTGCATCCACCAGATAACGCATGGCGATCCGGTCGTTTTCCGACAGCTCCCGATAGCGCTCCACCAGCCTCATCTCCTCCAGGCTGAGCCGCTTTGTCCTGCGCGCATTGTCCAGGCCTGGAAAGAGCCCCAGTATTTGGGTAATGCCCTGTATTTTTGTCATGAGCGTTGTCCTTCTTTACGTCTAATCGACCTGATAGCGGCGTCTGAATGCGGGTTGAATTGCCTGACACGCTTAAGAATAGGGAGGATTCATAGCGTGAAAAGAGAGTTTTAGAGTAATTAGTCAAAAAACGCTGAAATGGGCATAAAAAAAGAAAGAACTGTAAGAAAATTTAACCAAGGCACGCTTTTCATTCTCCCTCCAGCCTGGTTATCCCCTAAGATTTTGCGCTTTGGTGAACCGATCCAGCTCTCAGGCATCTGTTCTAACGTCCGTCGCGTTTGGCCAAAGGCATGTCCGAACTCCTTTACCAGTCTCTGTTGCCAGGATCGGCTTGGGATTGTTTCGAGAAAGGTTGTATTTATGCACCGCAGGAATCTGCTCAAGGCCTCCATGGCCTTCGCCGCCTACACCGGTCTATCGGCCTCCGGGCTCATGGCCGCACGTGCCTGGGCCGCTGACCAGACTGCCGACGGCCAGGCCCGTCCCTTCGATTTCGATGACCTGAAAGACCAGGCCCGGCAACTGGCCGCGAGCCGCTACGTCGACACCAAGCAAGTCTTGCCACCGACCCTCGCCCAGATGTCACCCCTGCAATTCAACGCGATCCGCTACGACGCCAACCACTCCTTGTGGAACAAGCTCGATGGCCAGCTGGACGTGCAGTTTTTCCACGTCGGCATGGGCTTCAAGCAGCCGGTGCGCATGTACAGCGTCGATCCGAAAACCCGTATGGCCCGTGAGGTGCACTTCCGCCCGGAGTTGTTCAACTACGAGAAAACCACCGTCAACACCTCGCAGTTGACCGGTGACCTGGGGTTCTCGGGTTTCCGTGCATTCAAGGCACCGGAGCTGGATCGGCACGACATCGTTTCGTTCCTGGGGGCCAGTTATTTCCGCGCCGTGGACGCCAGCGGCCAGTACGGTTTGTCCGCTCGCGGATTGGCCATCGACACCTACGCCAAAAAGCGTGAGGAATTCCCGGACTTCACCAAGTTCTGGTTCGAAACCCCGGACAAGAACAGCACCCGCTTCGTGGTCTACGCCCTGCTCGATTCCCCCAGCGCCACGGGTGCCTATCGTTTTGACATCGATTGCCAGCCGACCCGGGTGGTCATGGAGATCGACGCCCACGTCAACGCCCGCACCGCCATCGAGCAGCTCGGGATCGCCCCGATGACCAGCATGTTCAGTTGCGGCACCGTCGAGCGGCGCATGTGCGACACCATTCATCCGCAAATCCACGACTCCGACCGGTTGGCCATGTGGCGCGGCAACGGCGAGTGGGTCTGCCGTCCGCTGAACAACCCCGCCACCTTGCAGTTCAACGCCTTCGCCGACAAGGACCCGAAAGGCTTCGGCCTGGTGCAGACCGACCATGACTTTGCCAGCTACCAGGACACCGTGGACTGGTACAGCAAGCGTCCAAGCCTGTGGGTCGAACCGACGACGGCCTGGGGCGAAGGCTCTGTCGATCTGCTGGAAATCCCTACCACCGGCGAAACCCTGGACAACATCGTTGCGTTCTGGACACCGAAGAAACCGGTTGCCGCCGGTGAGTCGCTGAACTACGGCTACAAGCTCTACTGGAGCGCCCTGCCTCCGGTCAGCACGGACCTGGCGCATGTCGATGCGACCCGTTCGGGCATGGGCGGTTTCATCGAAGGCTGGGCACCTGGCGAGCATTACCCGACCGTCTGGGCGCGGCGTTTCGCCGTGGACTTCAGCGGCGGCGGCCTCGACCAACTGCCGCCCGGCACCGGCATCGAACCGGTGGTGACCTGCTCCCACGGCGAAGTGAAGGACTTCAACGTGCTGGTGCTCGATGAGATCAAGGGCTACCGCATCACGTTCGACTGGTACCCGACGGACGATCGCGTGGACCCGGTGCAGATGCGCCTGTTCATTCGTAGCAAGGAGCGCACCTTGAGCGAGACCTGGTTGTACCAGTACTTCCCGCCGGCGCCGGATAAACGCAAGTATCCCTAAGTCCCGCGGCGTCAGGAATGACGCCTTCGCGAGCAAGCCCGCTCCCACAGTGAATTTGTGTCGTTCACAGAATTTGTGTTCGACGCCGTTCCCTGTGGGAGCGGGCTTGCCCGCGAAGACGGCAGTATAAGCACCATAGATTTCAGACAAACAAAAGCCCCGGCCAACACGACCGTAATGCTGTTCATCTAAGAAGGATGATGGACCTGTGGCGAGGGAGCTTGCTCCCGCTCGGCTGCGAAGCAGTCGTAAACCGGCGGGTGCGGTGTGTCTGATGCTCCGCATTTGGCAGGTTTTGGGGCCGCTTCGCGGCCCAGCGGGAGCAAGCTCCCTCGCCACGGGTTGTCGATTGCCTTAAGTGAACAGCATTACGGCCAACACGGCCGGGGCTTTTTGTTTTATGCCTTGCTCAATCGCGCAAATCAGACTCATGAATCGGCTGGTCCCGATGCGTCGCCCGTTGGTATTGCGCCGGCCACGTGGCCTTGCGTCCACCCAAATCATCATCGGCGTGCAGGGGCCAGTAGGGATCACGCAGCAACTCCCGCGCCAGGAAAATGATATCGGCCTGGCAAGTTCGCAAGATGTGCTCGGCCTGGGCCGGTTCGGTAATCATGCCGACGGTGCCAGTGGCGATTTCCGACTCCTTGCGCACCCGTTCGGCAAAGCGCGTCTGGTAGCCCGGGCCAGTGGGAATCTCGGCGTTGGCCGCGGTTCCGCCCGACGACACATCGATCAAGTCCACCCCCAAGGCCCGGAATCGCCGTGCCAGCTCTACGGTTTCATCCGGGTTCCAGCCGTCCTCGACCCAGTCGGTGGCAGAGACGCGCACGAACACCGGCAATTCGTCAGGCCATACGGCTCGCACCGCCTCGGTGACTTGCAGGACCAGGCGGATGCGGTTCTCGAACGAGCCGCCGTATTGATCGCGCCGCTGGTTGCTCAGGGGAGACAGGAACTGATGCAGCAAGTAGCCGTGAGCGGCGTGGACCTCGACCACTTTGAAGCCAGCCGTCAGGGCACGCTTGGCCGAATCGACGAAGGCCTGGACCACGTCGGCGATCTGCCCTTCGTCCAATTGGACCGGCTGGGTGTGTTGCGGATCGAAGGCAATGGGTGATGGACCGACCGGAACCCAGCCGCCGTCCGCAGGTTTCACGCTGCCATGCTTGCCCAGCCAGGGTCGCCAGGTACTGGCCTTGCGCCCGGCATGAGCCAGCTGAATACCCGGCACGGCCCCTTGGGCAGTGATGAAGCGGGTGATGCGTTGCAAGGGTTCGATCTGCTCGTCGTTCCACAGCCCAAGGTCCTGGGCGGTGATACGGCCGTCGGCGGTGACGGCGGTGGCTTCGGTGAACACCAGGCCGGCGCCGCCTACGGCGCGGCTGCCAAGGTGCACCAGATGCCAGTCGTTAGCCAGGCCGTCGGCGCTCGAATACTGGCACATCGGCGACACCGCGATGCGATTGGGCAGGGTCAATTGACGAAGCGTATAGGGTTCCAGCAGCAGACTCATGGGGCACCTCTCGAATCAGTGGGCAGGCTCCAGGGTTCTGTTTGAAAAGTCGACGAGTGACAAAAGGTGCAACACCCGCCCCCGCGGGCAATGAAATTCGACAAGACGTCACAAGGGCTATCAACCAGTGCTTAGAGCCTAGTCGACAACCTGGGAGGAGGAAGGGTTCAGAAGTTAAAAACCGACATCGTGACGAGATTCTGCGCTTAACGCGGTTCGATATGGGCAATCATCAACTGCACCGTTTCCTGGCCGCGGAATTCGTTGAGGTCGAGCTTGTAGGCCAATTCGACCCAACGCACGGTTGGGTTTGGCCAGATATCGCGGTCAATGCCGAAGGCAATGCCATCGAGCTTCACCGAGCCGCATTCGCTCTTGAGGACTACCTTCAGGTGCCGTTCGCCGACCACGCGCTGTTCGACCAGCTGGAACACGCCGTGGAACATCGGTTCCGGGAAATGCTGGCCCCAGGGTCCGGCATGGCGCAACGCCCGGGCCAGCTCCAGGTGAAATTCCTCCACCGCCAACGTGCCGTCCGACAACAGCCGCCCGGTCAGGTCCTCTTCGCGCATCTGCCGACGCACTTCCGCGTCGAACGCTTCGGCGAACAAGGGAAAGTTAGCTTCCGGCAACGTCAGCCCCGCCGCCATGGCGTGACCTCCGTATTTGCTGATCAGGGTCGGATGCTGCGCCGCCACTACGCTCAACGCGTCACGAATATGAAACCCCGCTACCGAGCGACCCGAGCCCTTGAGCAGGCCGTCGCCAGCATCGGCAAAGGCAATGGTCGGCCGGAAATAGCGCTCTTTCATACGCGAGGCGAGGATCCCGATCACGCCTTGGTGCCACTGCGGATCGAACAGGCACAAGCCGAATGGCATCGACTCCACCGGCAGGTCCTTGAGCTGGGCCAAGGCCTCGCGCTGCATGCCTTGCTCGATGGATTTGCGGTCCTGGTTCATGCCGTCCAGTTGCGCGGCCATCTCCCGCGCCAGGGCCACGTCATCGGTGAGCAGGCATTCGATGCCCAGGCTCATGTCATCCAGGCGCCCTGCCGCGTTCAGGCGCGGGCCGAGGATGAACCCGAGGTCGGTGGACGTGATACGCGAATGATCGCGCTTGGCCACTTCCAGAATTGCCTTGATACCGGGACGGGCCCGTCCCGCGCGAATCCGTTCCAGCCCCTGGTGCACCAGGATCCGGTTATTGGCGTCCAGCGGGACCACGTCGGCGACGCTGCCCAGGGCCACCAGATCGAGCAGCTCGCCGATGTTCGGCTGGGGTTTGCTGGCGTACCAGCCCAGGCTGCGCAGACGCGCCCGCAGCGCCATCAGCACGTAAAAAATCACCCCGACACCCGCCAGCGCCTTGCTCGGGAAATCACAGCCCGGCTGGTTCGGATTGACGATGGCATCGGCCGCCGGCAATTCGAGGCCCGGCAAGTGGTGGTCGGTGACCAGCACCTTGAGCCCCGCCGCTTTCGCCGCCGCCACGCCTTCCACGCTGGAAATGCCGTTATCCACGGTAATCAGCAACTGTGGCTCGCGGGTCAGCGCGACTTCGACGATTTCCGGCGTCAGTCCGTAGCCGTATTCGAAACGGTTAGGCACCAGATAGTCGACATGGGCCGCACCCAGCAAGCGCAGGCCCAGCATGCCCACGGTGCTCGCCGTCGCGCCGTCGGCATCGAAGTCACCGACGATCAGGATCCGCTGACGCTGCTCCAGCGCGACCACCAGCAGGTCCACCGCCGCGTCGATGCCCTTGAGCTGCTGATAAGGAATCAAGCGCGCCAGGCTCTTGTCCAGTTCAGCCTCGGACTGCACGCCGCGCGCCGCATACAGGCGGGTCAACAGCGGCGGCAGGTCACCGAGAAATGGCAGGGTGTCGGGCAGTTGGCGGGGTTCTATGCGCATGGGGGGACGGACATTTCTCTGAAAAATTTAATTGTGCAGCTCATTAAGTGCCGGGGCGGCAGCTCAACCACGCTCGCCCAGCAGCCATTGCAACTGGACTTCATGCTGGCCACGATCATCAGTCACGAAAATAGTACCCTCGCTGATCATCACGTCCCACTTGATCACACGCGGCATGTCCTGGGCCAGGATTTCCAGCACGTCCTGGGGCACGGCGGCGATGTTGACGTTTTTCAGATTCTTCACCGCTGGAATCACCTTGCCTTCCCATACCCGCAGGCTGCCATAGGCCAACAGGCTGGTGCGCTCGGTGCGGCGCGAGCACCAGGTCAGGCGATCGGCATCGGGCTGGCCGACTTCGATCCAATGCAGCACACGGTCGTCCAGACTTTTTTCCCACAGAGCAGGTTCATCGACGTCTGACAGACCACGGCCGAATGCCAGCAGCTCGTTGTACCAGAAGGCATAGGCCAACAGGCGCACGGTCATGCGCTCCTCGGTTTCCGACGGATGACGGGCAATGGTCTGCTTCACATTCTCATACACATTGCGGTCGAGGTCGGTGAGGTTCAGTTCAAACTTGTAGGTCGTGGACGGCTGGGCCATGAACGGGCTTCTTGATACGAGGAAAGGCGGCAAGTCTAACCGATGACGCGGGCAATCCACGAATTGCCGACCATCAACCTGCGGCGACTGACAGCGGCCTATGATAAAACGCTCTACTCGTTTCGCTTTTGTCCTACAGGATCTGTCATGTCGCTAACTGCCAAACCCCTTGCGGGCGTCAAAGTCATCGAACTCGGCACCTTGATCGCCGGGCCTTTTGCCTCGCGCATCTGCGGTGAATTCGGTGCCGAGGTGATCAAGGTCGAATCCCCCGACGGCGGCGATCCGCTGCGCAAGTGGCGCAAGTTGTATGAAGGCACTTCCTTGTGGTGGTTCGTCCAGGCCCGCAACAAGAAATCCCTGACCCTGAACCTGAAACACCCGCAAGGCCTGGCGATCCTGAAACAGCTGATTGGCGAAGCCGACATCCTGATCGAGAATTTTCGCCCCGGCGTGCTGGAAAAGCTCGGCCTGGGCTGGGATGTCCTCCACGCGCTGAACCCGAAGCTGGTCATGGTGCGGCTTTCAGGCTTTGGCCAGACCGGGCCGATGAAGGACCAGCCCGGGTTTGGTGCGGTGGGCGAATCCATGGGCGGCCTGCGCTACATCACCGGGTTTGAAGATCGGCCGCCCGTGCGCACTGGCATCTCCATCGGCGACTCCATCGCCGCCCTCTGGGGCGTGATTGGCGCACTCATGGCCTTGCGTCACCGCGAGGTCAACGGCGGAACCGGGCAAGTAGTGGATGTGGCCTTGTACGAAGCGATCTTCGCCATGATGGAAAGCATGGTGCCGGAGTTCGACGTGTTCGGCTTCATCCGCGAGCGCACCGGCAACATCATGCCTGGTATCACTCCGTCGTCGATCCACACCAGCGCCGACGGCAAGCATGTGCAAATTGGCGCCAACGGCGACGCGATCTTCAAGCGCTTCATGCAGATCATCGGCCGTGACGACTTGGCCAGTGACCCGCAGTTGGCAAGCAACGACGGCCGCGACAGCCGGCGCGACGAGCTGTATGGCGTCATCGATCGCTGGGTCAACTCGCTGCCACTCGATGCCGTCATAGAGCAGTTGAACCAGGCCGGCGTACCCGCCAGTCGGATCTTCAGCGCCGAAGATATGTTCAGCGACCCACAGTTCCTCGCCCGTGAAATGTTCCTACAGGCCAAGCTGCCGGACGGCAAGGCGTTCAAGATGCCGGGCATCGTCCCGAAACTTTCTGACACACCAGGGACTTCCGAATGGGTCGGGCCGGCGCTGGGGGAACACACCGCACAGGTACTCGGCGAGCTTGGCTACGATCCACAGCAGATCGCCAAGCTGCGCACCGACGGGGCTATTTGATGCCCACCATAAGATCTGCGTCGCATATCCACTGTGGGAGCGAGCCTGCTCGCGATTGCGGTGCGTCAGGCAACATCAACTCGACTGTCCCGACGCTATCGCGAGCAGGCTCGCTCCCACAAAAACTCAACGCCGCTCAGTAGTTTGAGCGCGAGGTAATCCTGAACGCCGGACAAAAAGAAACCCCGAGAAGTGGGGAGACAACTCGGGGTTAAACGTGACCACTTTTCAGGTCAGTACAACAAGCGACAAGCACCGGAGCACAATGCTTGCTCTTGTTGGTAAAAGGTCTGACTCACTAAGGCGTAGGAAGGTTCCCAGCAAACCGCAGTCAATTCGCCGCGGTCATGACCTTGTCGCCCGCCAGGTTGCGCAGCGCCGCAATTACACAGGGTTCCAGACGACCCTCGGCAATCAGCACATCGCGATGCAGGCCATCGACTACGTCCGTCAATTGTCGCTTGTCGCTCAATTGGGCCTGATTGAATACGCGCTCGACCACGATGGCCCCAGCGGCATTCCTGAGCGTCACCAGACATTGGCCCTTAGCAACGGAGGGGGTCAGCGTGACCTGATACGGGCTCAAAGCCTCACCCAGCAATAGGCTGATACTTTCCATTCGCTCACCCTTCAATAGTCTGAAAAAACAACTGCATGTACACAGTAAGTGACCGTGGGCCGCAGCAGAAAGTTCGTCAGCGCACCGAACCGATACACATCGAACCCGTACAACCGAGCATGCGCGTGCAATATGACAGGCAAACAACCGCCTTCGCAGGATGCAGTTTCGTAGCGAATGCCTGCGTCAGGCCAGGAATCGGTCGGAACGACGCCAGCGGCGCCCGACATCGGCCCAGCCTCCCAACAGGCCGCGCAACTGCCCGTCGGCCCCGTAGAAGGGCACCGACCAGTGATAGATTTCCCGTAATCCACTGCTGAACATCAATTGCCGATCGGCGAATCGGGACTGGCCGGTTCGCAGTTGTTCCATCACCTCCCCATGCAACAGCTCGGCGGTGGCCGGGGGAAACCCCGCGCAATCGGTCAGCCGCGTACCGCGCAGTTTTTCAAAGCGGGTCGCAAACTGTTCCTCGTAGCTTTTGTTGCACATGATCAGGCGCCCTTCCAGGTCACGAATGAATATCGGATCGGGAATGGCATCCATCAGCGCCCTCTGAAGCATCAGTTGGTCCTTGAGGACGGTCTCGGCCTTGAGGCGCTGATCGACCTGGGCTTGCAGGCGCCGGTTCCACAAGAGTGACAATAACCCGAACAATACGACCACGGTCACGCACCAGTAGCCCCATTGGGACATCCGCTGCCAAAGCGAAGGCGGCTGGGTCGGGACGATACCCGACATCCACTTGGCGCGCAGCGTACGCATCTCCTCGGCAGGGAATGCCTCGAGTGCTTTATTCAAGATACTGAGCAAGGGTGTCAGGTCTTGGCGCACAGCCAGATAGTCCGGTTCCCACTTGCCCTCAAGGCTCGTTCCTACTTGCAGTTGTCCCGCCGGATGCAGGTGCACGCCCGTCTCATTTTCAATGGTGGCGTGGGCCTCACGGCTTTCTACCAGCGCCCGCGCTTCCCCATAGGTCTTGACCGTGCGCAGTTCGATGGCCGGGTAGTCGCGCCTGATTTCCGCCTCCAGCGCATGCCGCACCGGCAATGCCAGGACCTTGCCTTCCAATTGCTCCAGCGAATGGAGGGCCGACTCCCCATCACGACCGACAAATACCCAGCCGGACCCGCCAAAGGCATGGCTGAAATGGAGAAAGTTCCGGCGTTCATCGTTCATCGCCAGCAGGGTCGTCATATCGGCCTCGCCATTCTCCAGCATCGTCAGCAACTGGTCGGGGGAGAACGACTCCCGATGCACGAACGCAAGACCGGTCATCTGCCCGATGCGCTGAAGAATGTCATGGTTCAGCCCGTCCCACTGCCCGGTTTCATTCTTGAACAGGTACAACGGAAACTGCATCGACGCCACGATCACATGTGGGTTCTCTTTGATCCACTTCACTTCCCCGGCATCCAGCGCCAGCGGTTCGCCAGATTCCAATGGCGGCGATTCCAGGGCCACCAATGGAGCTGCACCTCCTCCCTGCGCCCAGTGCATCAGGACCAGGAACATCACCCAGCCCAGCGCTGGTTTGCATTTGATAAAAAGCAACATCTGCACTTCCTTCGAGATGACTCGCCCGTGCCTCCAAGGGCGAAAACCCGATCAGTTTGGCATGCAGAAACAAGAAAGCCCGTCAGGAGACGGGCTTCAAAATGTGACAGGTTTCAGCGCTCAGAGCGGCTTGCCGCGGTTGCCATGCTGACTGACAAAGGCCTGCACGGCTTTCAGGTCGTTGGGCAACACGGTGCAACGCTCATCTCGCTCAAACAAATCAGAAAGATGTGCTGGTAGTTCAAGCGCTTTTCCTACGCCCGCTTGCTCCACTGCTTCCGGAAACTTGACCGGATGAGCCGTGCCCAGGATCACCATCGGGATGTCCAGGCTGCGACGGCATTCACGAGCGGCCCTGACGCCGATGGCCGTGTGCGGATCGAGCAGTTCACCGCTTTGCTCGAAGACCTCGGCGATGGTTTCGCACGTCTGCGCATCATCCACCGCCAGGGAGTCGAACAGCTTGCGCGCTTCGGTCCAGCGCTCAGGCTCGACGCTGAAACCACCGCCTTGCTTGAAGCTGTCCATCAGGCCGGCAATCGCCGCACCGTTGCGACCGTGCAGGTCGAACAGCAGGCGCTCGAAGTTCGACGACACCATGATGTCCATCGACGGCGACAGCGTGGCGTGCAGCGTTTCCTTGACGTACTGGTTGCCGCTCATGAAGCGGTGCAGGATGTCGTTGCGGTTGGTGGCGACGATCAATTGGTTGATCGGCAGCCCCATGTTGCGCGCCAGGTAACCGGCGAAGATATCGCCGAAGTTGCCGGTAGGCACCGAGAACGACACGGAACGGGCCGGGCCGCCCAGCTGCAGGGCCGCATGGAAGTAATAGACAATCTGGGCCATGATCCGCGCCCAGTTGATCGAGTTCACTGCCACCAGCCGCGTGCCCTTGAGGAAGCCCTGGTCAGCGAAACTGGCCTTGACCATTTCCTGGCAGTCATCGAAGTTGCCTTCGATGGCGATGTTATGGATGTTCTCGCCGAAAATCGTCGTCATCTGCCGACGCTGCACTTCCGAAACGCGGTTGTGCGGGTGCAGGATGAAAATGTCGACGTTCTCGCAGTGCTTGCAGCCTTCGATGGCGGCCGAACCGGTGTCGCCAGATGTTGCACCGACGATCACCACACGCTCGCCGCGCTTTTGCAGCACGTAGTCCAACAAGCGACCCAGCAATTGCAGGGCAAAGTCCTTGAACGCCAGGGTCGGGCCGTGGAACAGCTCCATCACCCATTCGTTACCGTTGAGCTGGCGCAGCGGTGCGATGGCGTCGTGGGAAAAGACACCATAGGTCTCTTCCAGAATCTTTTTGAAATCGGCGTCCGGGATGCTGCCGGTGACGAACGGGCGCATGACCCGGAACGCCAGCTCGTGGTACGGCAGGCCGGCCCAGGAGGCGATTTCTTCCTGAGTGAAGCGCGGCAGGTTTTCCGGCACATAAAGACCGCCGTCCGTGGCCAGGCCGGCCAGGAGGACATCTTCGAAATTCAGGGCCGGTGCCTGGCCGCGGGTGCTGATATAGCGCATAGGGGCAAACCTTCGGTTTGAGCTGCGAGCTGTAAGCTACAAGCTGCAAGTAAAAGCGAGGTGGCTTCTGACTTGTGGCTCGTAGCTTGTAGCTTGTAGCTGCGTTAGTTCAAATGTTCGACGCGGATCCGGACCACTGGGCCAACAACGCCCTGCAGGGCCTCCAGCGCTGTGATCGCGTCATTGATGCGCTGCTCGACCACACGGTGGGTCAGCAGGATCATCGGTACCAGGCCGTCGTGTTCCTCGACTTCCTTTTGCATGATCGACTCGATGTTGATGCCGCGTTCCGAGAGAATACTCGCCACCTGGGCCAGTACGCCGGGATGGTCCTTGGCCTGGATGCGCAGGTAGTAGGAGCTTTCGCACGCTTCGATCGGAAGAATCGGGTGAGCCGACAACGAGTCCGGCTGGAAGGCCAGGTGCGGCACACGATTTTCCGGGTCCGAGGTCATGGCGCGAACCACGTCCACCAGGTCGGCAATCACCGAAGAGGCCGTCGGTTCCATGCCTGCACCGGCGCCGTAGAACAGCGTCGAGCCGGAGGCATCACCGTTGACCATCACCGCGTTCATCACGCCGTTGACGTTGGCGATCAGGCGGTCGGCCGGGATCAATGTCGGGTGCACGCGCAATTCGATGCCACTGGCGGTGCTGCGCGCCACGCCCAGGTGCTTGATGCGGTAGCCCAGGGCTTCGGCGTAGTTCACGTCGGCGGTGGTCAGTTTGGTGATGCCTTCGGTGTAGGCCTTGTCGAACTGCAACGGAATGCCGAACGCAATGGACGCCAGGATCGTCAGCTTGTGTGCCGCGTCGATGCCTTCCACGTCGAACGTCGGATCAGCCTCTGCGTAGCCCAGGGCCTGGGCTTCGGCAAGAACGTCTTCGAAGGTGCGACCCTTCTCGCGCATCTCGGTGAGGATGAAGTTGCCGGTGCCGTTGATGATCCCGGCCACCCAGTTGATGCGGTTGGCCGACAGGCCTTCGCGGATCGCCTTGATCACCGGGATGCCACCGGCCACGGCGGCTTCGAAAGCCACGATCACGCCCTTCTCGCGGGCCTTGGCGAAAATCTCATTACCGTGAACAGCGATAAGCGCCTTGTTCGCGGTGACCACATGCTTGCCATTCTCGATGGCCTTGAGTACCAGCTCGCGGGCGACGGTGTAGCCGCCGACCAGCTCTATGACGATGTCGATCTCAGGGTTCGTGGCCACTTCGAATACATCGTTGGTAATCGCAATACCGGTCGTTTGGAACTGAGGCTTTGGCGTGCGCATGGCAATTTGTGCCACTTCGATCCCACGCCCGGCACGACGAGCAATTTCCTCGCCGTTACGCTGAAGTACGTTGAAGGTGCCGCCACCGACGGTACCTAACCCACAGATGCCTACTTTGACCGGATTCACTCTTGACTCCCCATGAAACGGCCGACGCAAGGTCGGCCGTGAAATACAGCCGCGCAGCTACGCGACTTTGTGTTTAACGGCCCGACGAAGGTTTCGCCGAGCCGTGATCTTCAAAAGCGGATCGCCCATGATCATTTCGCGCCAAGGGCCAGTTTGGCGACTTGTGGCGCCGGCTGATAGCCCGGTATCACCTGACCGTCAGCCAATACGATGGCCGGCGTACCGTTCACACCAATCGACTGGCCGAGGGCGAACTGCTTGGAAACCGGGTTCTCGCATTTGGCGGCCTTGATTTCCTTGCCGTCAACCATCTTGTCCATGGCCGCTTTCTTGTCCTTGGAGCACCAGACCGCCTGCAATTGCTCGTCACCCGGCGAGCCAAGGCCCTGGCGCGGGAACGCAACATAACGCACTTCGATGCCGCGCTTGTTCAGCTCCGGCACTTCGGCGTGCAGCTTGTGGCAATACGGGCAGGTGGTGTCGGTGAACACGGTGATGTGGGACTTGGTTTCGCCCACTGCCGGATAGACCACGGTTTCAGCGACTGGAATGCCGTTGATCAACTTGGAAATGCCCTGGCGCTCGGTCATTTCGGTGAGGTTGACCGGCTTGCCGTCCTTGAGCTCGAACAGGTTGCCCTGGACGATGTACTGGCCGTCGGCGCTGGCGTAAAGCACGCGGCTGCCCTTGAGCTTGACCTCATACAGGCCGGCCATGGGGCTGGCCGAGATGGTTTCGATGGGCACTTCGAGCTGAAGGTTTTCCAGGCTCTTGCGGATAGCCTTGTCCGCCGCGTCGTCGGCGATGGCAAAAGTACTGGCCAACGCGATGGCGGCGGCGGTGAACATCTGGATCAAACGCATGGGAACTCCTGAGGCGAACAAATGGGACGGGGAAACGCCGACCCGCAGAATCGGGTTCCAGCCGCCCACTGTGCAAACCGGCAAAGCCTACCACATAAGGTCCGCGTGGCCGAATGTCGCTGACGCAAGACAGCACCCAATGCACGAGGCCCAGGAACTTGGTGGCGAGGGAGCTTGCTCCCGCTGGGGCGCGTAGCGGCCCTGGAGCCTGACACCACGAACCTCCAGAAAAACGGGGGTGTTCCATGAGCGACTGCTGCGCAGTCGAGCGGGAGCAAGCTCCCTCGCCACAAAAAGCGATGCACCGCCTAGCCACGCGGATGATGCTTGGCGTGCAAGTCCTGCAACCGCGCCCGGGCGACATGGGTGTAGATCTGGGTGGTGGACAGGTCGCTGTGGCCGAGCAACATCTGCACCACCCGCAGGTCGGCGCCGTGGTTGAGCAGGTGTGTGGCGAAGGCATGGCGCAGGGTGTGGGGCGAAAGGGACTTGTTGATGCCGGCGACCTTGGCCTGGTGCTTGATGCGATGCCAGAAGGTCTGGCGGGTCATCTGCTCGCCGCGCAGGCTGGGGAACAATACATCGCTGGGGCGCCCACCCAGCAGTTCGTGGCGGGCGTCGCGCATATAACGTTCGACCCAGACGATCGCCTCTTCCCCCATCGGCACCAGGCGCTCCTTGCTGCCCTTGCCCATCACCCGCAGCACGCCCTGGCGCAGGTTGACCTGCTCCAGCGTCAGGCTGATCAACTCGGTGACACGCAGGCCGCAGGCATACAAAACCTCCAACATGGCCCGGTCGCGCTGGCCGATGGCTTCGCTGAGGTCCGGCGCCGCCAGCAACGCCTCGACATCGGCTTCCGACAGGGATTTGGGCAGCGGGCGCCCCAGTTGCGGCATTTCCACCCGCAGGGTCGGATCCACGGCGATGAGTTTTTCCCGCAGCAAATAACGGTAAAACCCACGCAAGCCGGAGAGAAATCGCGCAGTCGAGCGAGGCTTGTAGTTCTGCTCCAGGCGCCACGCCAGGTGATCGAGAATCAACTCACGCCCGGCATTGACCAGTTCCAGGTTTTTTTCCTGCAACCAGCCATTGAACAGCGCCAGATCGCTGCGATAGGCACCGCGGGTGTTATCGGACAGGCCTTTTTCCAACCACAGGGCGTCGAGGAACTGGTCTATCAGGGGATGATCGATGGCTGGCATAAAAACTCACGAAGGATGCCGGTGCACACGGCATCGAAAACGGACAGCGAAAGCAGGCAGGGTGCGCAAAGACCAAATCGCAGGCAACAAAAAAGCAGCCCGCAGGCTGCTTTTTTTTGCATCGGAAGCTGGACTTAAGCCAGTTTTTCCTTGATGCGAGCTGCTTTACCGGACAGGTCACGCAGGTAGTACAGCTTGGCTTTACGCACGTCACCGCGACGTTTCACTGCCATGCTGTCGATTTGCGGGCTGTAGGTCTGGAAAGTACGCTCTACGCCAACACCGTTGGAGATTTTACGAACAGTGAATGCACTGTTTACGCCGCGGTTACGCTTGGCGATAACAACGCCTTCGAACGCTTGCAGACGCGAACGGTCGCCTTCCTTCACTTTCACCTGAACGACAATGGTGTCGCCCGGGGCAAAGGTAGGGATTTCTTTGGTCATCTGCTCTGCTTCGAGTGCAAGGATGATTTTGTTAGTCATGCTGTGCTCCTAAGGCAAGTCGTCGGACTTACCATCGATACGTTGTTAACTATCGTCCCGCTCGCGGATGTATTCCTCGAGCAGCTTCTTCTCTTCTCCAGAAAGCGAGCGGCTTTCCAGAAGATCGGCGCGTCGTTCATAGGTCCGACCAAGGGACTGCTGTAAACGCCAACGCCGGATGTGCGCGTGATTGCCACTTAGCAACACGTCGGGAACACGCTGATCCGCATACACCTCCGGTCGGGTGTAGTGCGGGCAATCCAGCAGACCATCCGTAAAGGAATCTTCCTCGGCGGAATCTGCATGCCCTAAAGCTCCAGGCAGCAGTCGTGTAACCGCATCGATCAGGACCATCGCCGGCAGCTCGCCGCCAGACAGTACATAGTCGCCAATCGACCACTCTTCATCGACATGAGCTTCAATGAAACGCTCGTCAATGCCTTCATAACGGCCGGCAATCAGGATCAATGCATCCGAATTCGCCAGCTCGCGTACCGCCGACTGAGTCAGTTGGCGGCCTTGGGGCGACAGGTAGATCACCTTCGCACCCTCCCCGGCTGCAGTCCTGGCCTGAACCAGCGCATCTTCCAGGGGCTTGATCTTCATCACCATGCCCGGACCACCGCCAAACGGGCGATCGTCCACAGTGTGATGTCGATCCGTGGTGTAGTCCCGCGGATTCCAACAGGTGAGCTGCAACAGCTCCTGTTTCACCGCGCGGCTGGTTATGCCGTACTCGCTGATGGCGGAAAACATCTCAGGAAACAATGTGATGACTTCAACGCGCAAATTAGCCACGTTTAGAAATCCGCATCCCATTCCACCTTCATCTCGCCAGCCTCGAGGTCGACGGCCAACACGCATTGCTCGGTATAGGGCAACAGGCGTTCGCGATCATCCAGGCTGCCGATGCAAGGCTTGACCACCATGACATCGTTCGAACCGGTCTCGAGCAGGTGATCGATTTTCCCGAGCAATTGCCCGAGGTGGTCGATGACCTTCAGACCTACAAGCTCGTACCAGTAGTACTCGCCGTCGGTCAGTTCAGGGAACAGGTTGCGTGGCACGCAGATCTCGTAACCGGCCAGAAGACGCGCTTCTTCACGATCATCGAGGTCCTTGAGCTTTGCGACCAGGAACTTGTCGTTCCCACGTCCGCTGACCAGCTCAACCTGTTTCACGCTGCCTTCGCGCTTGAGCGTCCAGGTTTTGTAGTCCAACAGGTTTTTGATCGGATCAGTAAAGGAATACACCTTCACTTCGCCGCGAACGCCATGAACAGAATAAATCTTGCCAACAACGATCAAATCATCAGCATCTTTTGGCGTCGCGTTCATATTGCTCAGGCCGCAGCCTTAGCCGATTCCTTCAACAACTGAGCAACGCGCTCAGAAGGTTGTGCACCAACGCTCAGCCAGTAGGCTACGCGCTCTTGGTTCACGGACAGACGGATTTCCTGACCACGGGCAACAGGGTTGAAGAAACCAACCTGTTCCTTGTGGGAACCGTCACGCGGATTGCGGCTGTCGGTTACGGTCAGGTGGTAAAACGGGCGCTTTTTGGAGCCGCCAAGGGCAAGACGGATTGTTAGCATGTGAACATCGTTCCTGTAGTCGGTGCTGCAAATCTAAATGCACAGCGGGCATAGGTGCCCGAAAGGCCGCATATTCTAAGGAATATCCGGACTTTTGCAAATGTCTTTTTCCGGCGCCTGGCGCCATGCAATCAAGATTTGCCATAGAGCCGTCATGAAAACGGCAGGTCAGCTCCCGTGCAGCACGGGTTTGCTGGAGATCCCCGCATCCGTGCGGGGCAACGCCGGCATGACAGCCGGCGCAGATTCTTTACATTTTCGGCATGCCGCCGCCGGGCAACATGCCGCCCATGCCGCGCATCATCTTGGCCATCCCGCCCTTGGCGGAGAATTTCTTCATCATCTTCTGCATCTGCTTGTGCTGCTTGATCAAGCGACCGATGTCCTGCACCTGGGTGCCCGACCCCATGGCGATACGGCGCTTGCGCGAACCACTGATCAAATCAGGGTCGCGGCGCTCGGCCGGGGTCATGGAGTTGATGATGGCTTCCATCTGCTTGAACTGCTTTTCAGCCGCGCCCTGGGCGTTGCCCATCTGCGCCAGGTTCACGCCGCCGATGTTCGGCAGTTTGTCCATGAGGCCGCCGAGGCCGCCCATGTTCTTCATTTGTTGCAACTGGTCGCGGAAATCCTCGAGATCGAAGCCCTTGCCCTTCTTCAGCTTCTTGGCCAGTTTGTCGGCCTTGTCCTTGTCGAGGGTCTGTTCGGCCTGCTCGATCAGGCTGAGCACGTCGCCCATGCCCAGGATACGCGAGGCGATACGCTCGGGGTGGAACGGCTCGAGCGCTTCGCTCTTCTCGCCCATACCGATGAACTTGATCGGCTTGCCGGTGATGGCGCGGACCGACAGTGCGGCACCGCCACGGGCATCGCCGTCGACCTTGGTCAGGATCACGCCGGTCAGCGGCAGGGCATCACCGAAGGCCTTGGCGGTGTTGGCCGCGTCCTGGCCGGTCATGGCGTCGACCACGAACAGGGTTTCCACCGGATTGATCGCGGCATGCAGCGCCTTGATCTCGCCCATCATCTCTTCATCGATGTGCAGGCGACCGGCGGTATCGACAATGACCACGTCGATGAACTTGAGCTTCGCTTCCTTAATAGCCGCCTGGGCGATGTCCACCGGCTTCTGGCTCAGGTCGGACGGGAAGAACGTCACGCCGATGTCGTTGGCCAGGGTTTCCAGCTGCTTGATCGCCGCCGGGCGGTAGATGTCCGCAGACACCACCATCACCGACTTCTTCTTGCGCTCCTTGAGCAAGCGCGCCAGCTTACCGACGGTGGTGGTCTTGCCCGCACCTTGCAGGCCGGCCATCAACACCACGGCAGGTGGCACGGCGCTCAGGTTGAGGTCTTCGTTGGCGGCGCCCATCAGGCTTTCGAGCTCGGCCTGGACGATTTTCACGAACGCCTGGCCCGGCGTCAGGCTGCGCGACACTTCAGTGCCGACGGCGCGTTCCTTGACCGAATTGACGAAGTCCTTGACCACCGGCAGGGCGACGTCGGCTTCGAGCAACGCCATGCGCACTTCGCGCAGGGTGTCTTTGATGTTGTCCTCGGTCAGTTTCGCCTTGCCGGTAACATGGCGCAGCGTCTGCGAGAGACGGTCGGTTAGGTTTTCAAACATGCGCGATCCTTTCAGGCCCAGATAAGACCGGGATAATGGCGGCCCAGACCGTGAAAAATGTGCTCGGCGAGCCTGCGGCGTGGGCAGGTCGCGGATTATAGCGAAGAAGCGTGCTACGTACACCTTGCAGTGGTCTTTCGTGCTGAGGCGGTTCTATGCCAAACTCAGCGCCTTTCGGGCCTGCCTAACAGGATTTATGCTCCCCTTGTCACCCAGCTTGCTTGCCACCATCGCCGCCGCTTGTCTCTACGCCGCTGCGACCCTCTATCAGGGCACCCGCCTGGCCACCGGCGCCAAGGCGAACAAACGCCTGCTGGTCACGCTTGGCGTGCTGGCCGTGCTTGGCCACGCGGCCAGCCTTTATACACACTTGATGACACCGATCGGCCTGGGCCTGGATTTTTTCAACGCCGCCAGCCTGATCGCGGTGGCCGTGATCGCCCTGACGCTGCTGGCCTGCTCGCGCATTCCGGTGGAAAACCTGCTGGTACTGCTCTTCCCGCTCGGGCTGGCGACGGTGCTGCTCGCGCAGTTCGCGCCCTCGGGCACGGTGCAGATCATCGACGAGGAGCCGGGCATCCTCGCCCATATCCTGCTGTCGATCCTGGCCTACGGCCTGTTCACCATCGCGGTATTCCAGGCGTTGCTGCTGCTGGTGCAGGACCACCAACTCAAGAACAAGCACCCGTCGGGGCTGATTCGCAATTTCCCGCCGTTGCAAACCATGGAAAGCCTGCTGTTCGGCTTCCTCTGGGCCGGCTGGACCCTGTTGTCGCTGTCGTTGATCTCTGGCTGGCTGTTCGTCGAAAACCTGTTCGCCCAGCACCTTGTGCATAAAACCCTGCTGGCCTGCCTGGCATGGGTGGTGTTCAGCGTGCTGCTGTGGGGCCGCAACCGTCTCGGCTGGCGTGGCCACAAGGCAATTCGCTGGACCCTGGCCGGCTTCTGCCTGCTGATGCTTGCGTATTTCGGCAGCAAGCTCGTCCGCGAATACATTCTGCATGTGTGACGGACGGCTTTGATGGCTACGTTGCCCGTGGCACCGCTGTTCGCCGTGTTGGTGGTCCTGGTCCTCTGGTCAGCCCTGTTCACTGCCATCGAAGCCGCCCGGCAACACCTGCTGGCCCATCGAACGGCCTCACGCGCCAGTGACAAGCCGCTGGCAACACTGAGCTTTCCGCCGGCCAGCCTGATCCTGTGCAATACCCTGTGTCGCGCCCTGGCCGTGGTGATCGGCACATTATTGGCGATTTTTACCTGGCTGGAGAACGGCCCGTGGATCGCCTGGCTCGGCACCAGCGCAGCCCTGCTGGTGTTCGCCGACTACCTGCCGCGCACCCTCGCTACCCGCCAGCCCGACGCGGTGCTGGCACTGGGCAATACCTTGCTTGGGATACCGCTGAAAATTCTTTACCCGCTTGCCTGGCTACTCAATGGCATCAGCCAGCTATTGCTGCGTCCATTTGCCCGCAAGGCCAGCGTGGTGCAACAGAGCGATGACGAAATGCCCGCACCGCCGCGCGGCGAGCATGAATACGAGCACAACAGCAGTCGCCTGCATCCGATTTCCGGCATTCACGCCCTGGACAACATCACCGTCAATGACATCCTCGTGCCCCGCAGCGAGGTGGACGGGATCAACCTCGACGACCCCATTGGCGACATCATCGAACAGCTGCGCCTGAACCGCCGCACCCGCCTGCCGGTGTTCCACAGCGACATCAACCAGGTCGAAGCGGTACTCAACACCCGCCAGATCCGTCATTTGCTCGCCGACGCGAGCCTGACCAAGGAAGCCTTGCTGGCCGCCTCCCACGAACCTTATTTCGTGCCCGAAAGCACACCACTGCAGCTGCAATTACTGAACTTCCACAAACAGCAGCGGCGCCTGGGCATGGTGGTGGACGAATACGGCGAAGTGCTGGGTATCGTCACCCTGGAAGACATTCTCGAAGAAATCGTCGGCGAGTTCGAAAGCGAGCACAGCCTGGACAACCCCCACGTCCATCCCCAGCCTGACGGCCGCCTGATGATCGATGGCGCGGCGTCGATCCGCGAACTGAACCGGACCCTGGGCTGGCACCTGCCCTGCGACGGACCCAAGACCCTCAACGGGCTGGTGACCGAAGCGCTGGAAACCATCCCGGAAAGCCCGGTATGCCTGAAAATCGGTCGCTATCGCCTGGAAATCATCGAGACCGTGGACAACCGTGTCAGCCAAGTGCTGGCGTGGCATAACAGTTCGGTGCCCACCGTTCTCTAAGCTCCCTCTCCACCGGGTTTTGTGCAAGCGTCGATATTGTGCAACAGCTCACTTGTCGAATCGTTAGCCCCCTTCCTATACTCAAGCCGCTTATCCAGCCCCGCCCGAACCCTGTGCTTACCCCGCACTCAGCCGGTTCCGGCCAGACCACCGGCAAAATCCGCCTCAGGCCTGCGACTGTTCCTACCTGAAACAGCGACAGGACACCGACCCACATCCCTGGGTGTTCGACCATAATAATTCGCTCCAACGGAGCACATTGACTGTCAGGGATAACCGCATGACAACCACCACCTACAACGACGCTGTGCCTGCCCAGCCGACCAACTCCGCCACCCGCGTGGCGACCGCGAGTTTCATCGGCACCGCCATCGAGTTCTACGACTTCTACGTCTATGCCACGGCTGCCGCCCTGGTGATCGGGCCGGTGTTCTTTCCCCAAACCTCGGGAACGGCGCAGATGCTGTCGTCCTTTCTGACGTTCGGCATCGCTTTTCTCGCTCGCCCGCTGGGTTCTGCGTTGTTCGGTCATTTCGGTGACCGGATCGGGCGCAAATCCACGTTGGTAGCATCCCTGTTACTGATGGGCGTGTGCACCACCCTCATCGGCGTGCTGCCGGGCTACGCCAGTATTGGCGCCTGGGCGCCGATCCTCTTGTGCCTGCTGCGTTTCGGCCAAGGCCTGGGGCTCGGTGGAGAATGGGGCGGAGCGGCGCTGCTCGCCACCGAGAACGCGCCCAAAGGCAAGCGCGCCTGGTTCGGCATGTTCCCGCAACTGGGTCCTTCCATCGGTTTCTTGGCGGCCAACGGGCTGTTCCTGACCCTGGCCATGACCCTGGACGACGAGCAATTTCGCTCATGGGGCTGGCGGATTCCGTTCCTGCTGAGCGCCGTGCTGGTGATTGTCGGCCTTTATGTAAGGCTCAAGCTCCACGAAACGCCGGTGTTCGCCAACGCCATGGCCCGTCAGGAGCGGGTGAAGGTGCCGTTGGTCGAGCTGTTCAGCCAGTACTGGGCACCGACCTTGCTGGGCGCAGCGGCGATGGTGGTGTGTTACGCGCTGTTCTACATTTCGACAGTGTTTTCCCTGAGCTACGGGGTGTCCACCCTCGGCTACAGCCGCGAGACGTTTTTGGCCCTGCTGTGCTTTGCCGTGTTGTTCATGGCCGCCGCCACACCCCTGTCAGCCTGGGCGAGCGACCGCTTCGGACGTAAACCGGTGCTGATCACCGGAGGCGTGCTGGCGATTGCCTCCGGTTTCGCCATGGAGCCTCTACTGACACAGGGTTCGACCACCAGTGTGGCGCTGTTCCTGTGCATCGAGCTGTTCCTGATGGGCGTGACCTTCGCCCCCATGGGCGCCTTGCTACCAGAGCTGTTTCCAACCCATGTACGTTATACCGGTGCTTCGGCAGCCTATAACCTGGGCGGTATCGTCGGTGCCTCGGCCGCGCCGTTCTTCGCCCAGAAGCTGGTGGCCATGGGCGGCTTGGGCTACGTCGGCGGCTACGTATCGGCAGCCGCGCTGCTCAGCGTCATTGCGGTACTCTGCCTGAAAGAAACACGCCACAACGACCTGAACAGGGTCGCCTGAACATTGATCGGGCCTGGCGACAGGCCCGATCAAACCTGTCGGGCGCCTGAACGCCGATCCATGAAACACCAGCTAACAACGCCCCCCATTGAAACCACCCCCCACCTGCCCCATCTAAGACCCATACTCCATTGCGCAGGTGCCCCATGAGCGACCAGCACTCTACTGAAGCCACGAACGATTACGCTGACTCCGAACACATCGAACACACCTCCTCCGGCACCGGCCTGGCCCTGCCCGGCCAGAACCTGCCGGACAAGGTCTACATCATCCCCATCCACAACCGCCCGTTCTTCCCGGCCCAAGTGCTGCCGGTTATCGTCAATGAAGAACCGTGGGCCGAAACCCTGGAACTGGTGGCCAAGTCCGAACACCATTCCCTGGCGCTGTTTTTCATGGACACGCCCCAGGAAGACCCGCGTCATTTCGATACCTCGGCGCTGCCGCTGTACGGCACGCTGGTCAAGGTCCATCACGCCAGCCGCGAAGGCGGCAAGCTGCAATTCGTCGCCCAGGGCCTGACCCGCGTGCGGATCCGCACCTGGCTCAAGCACCATCGCCCTCCGTACCTGGTGGAAGTCGAATACCCGCACCAGCCGAGCGAACCGACCGATGAGGTCAAGGCCTACGGCATGGCGTTGATCAATGCGATCAAGGAACTGCTGCCACTCAATCCGCTGTACAGCGAAGAGCTGAAGAACTACCTCAACCGCTTCAGCCCCAACGATCCATCGCCGCTGACCGATTTTGCCGCTGCACTCACTTCTGCCACCGGCAGCGAGTTGCAGGAAGTGCTCGACTGCGTCCCGATGCTCAAGCGCATGGAAAAAGTCCTGCCGATGCTGCGTAAGGAAGTCGAAGTCGCGCGCCTGCAAAAAGAGATTTCTGCCGAGGTCAACAACAAGATTGGCGAACATCAGCGCCAATTCTTCCTCAAGGAGCAACTCAAGGTCATCCAGCAGGAACTGGGGCTGACCAAGGACGACCGCAGCGCCGATCTCGAACAGTTCGAGCAGCGCCTGGAAGGCAAGGTGCTGTCGTCCCAGGCGCAGAAACGCATCGAAGAGGAAATGAACAAGCTGTCGATCCTGGAAACCGGCTCGCCGGAATACGCCGTCACCCGCAATTATCTGGATTGGGCGACCTCGGTGCCGTGGGGCGTGTATGGCCAGGACAAACTTGACCTCAAGCATGCGCGCAAGGTGCTCGATCAACACCACGCCGGGTTGGACGACATCAAGGACCGTATCCTCGAATTCCTTGCCGTCGGCGCCTATAAAGGCGAGATCAGCGGCTCCATCGTGCTGCTGGTGGGGCCGCCGGGCGTGGGCAAGACCAGCGTCGGCAAGTCCATCGCCGAATCCCTGGGGCGGCCGTTCTACCGATTCAGCGTCGGCGGCATGCGCGACGAAGCCGAGATCAAGGGCCACCGGCGCACCTACATCGGCGCGCAGCCGGGCAAGTTGGTGCAGGCGCTCAAGGATGTCGAGGTCATGAACCCGGTGATCATGCTCGACGAGATCGACAAGATGGGCCAGAGCTACCAGGGCGACCCGGCTTCGGCACTGCTGGAGACCCTCGACCCGGAACAGAACGTCGAGTTTCTCGATCATTACCTGGACCTGCGCCTGGATCTGTCGAAAGTGCTCTTCGTCTGCACCGCCAACACCCTGGACTCTATTCCCGGCCCATTGCTGGACCGGATGGAAGTGATTCGCCTGTCGGGCTATATCACCGAAGAAAAAGTCGCCATCGCCAAGCGTCACTTATGGCCCAAGCAACTGGCCAAGGCCGGCGTGTCCAAAGGCAGCCTGACCATCAACGACAGCGCCCTCAAGGCACTGATCGACGGTTACGCCCGTGAGGCCGGCGTGCGACAACTGGAGAAACAGCTCGGCAAACTGGTGCGCAAGGCGGTGATGAAGCTGATCGACGAGCCGAAAGCGGTGATCAAGCTTGGCCCCAAGGACCTCGAGGCTTCCCTGGGCAAACCGGTGTTCCGCAACGAGCAAGTGCTGTCCGGCGTCGGGGTGATTACCGGCCTGGCCTGGACCAGCATGGGTGGCGCGACCTTGCCGATCGAAGCGACACGCATCCACACCCTCAACCGCGGCTTCAAGCTGACCGGCCAACTGGGCGAAGTGATGAAGGAGTCGGCGGAGATCGCCCACAGCTACGTCAGCTCGCACCTGAAGCAGTTTGGCGGCGACCCGAAGTTCTTTGACGAGGCGTTCGTTCACCTTCACGTACCGGAAGGCGCCACGCCCAAGGACGGCCCGAGCGCCGGGGTCACCATGGCCAGCGCCTTGCTGTCCCTTGCGCGCAACCAGCCGCCGAAAAAAGGCGTGGCCATGACCGGCGAACTGACCCTTACCGGGCATGTCCTGCCAATTGGTGGGGTGCGGGAGAAAGTCATCGCGGCGCGGCGGCAGAAGATCAACGAACTGATCCTGCCGGAAGCCAACCGGGGCAACTTCGAAGAACTGCCGGACTACCTCAAGGAAGGCGTGACGGTGCATTTTGCCAAGCGCTTTGCGGATGTGGCCAAGGTGTTGTTCTGATCATCCCGTAGCGTCTGGACGGGCCTCATCGCGAGCAGGCTCGCTCCCACAGTGGATTGGTGTCGTTCCACAGAATGTATGATCCACACCAACCCCGTGGGAGCGAGCCTGCTTGCGATGGCGTTCTTAGCATCAACGCCTGCCCATCTGACACACCCAGTAGCATCTTCGGTTATGCTCGCCGTTCGTCGTGAATGCCGGAGCCCGTATGTCCCTCACCCGCCTGCTCGTCCCCTTCAGCCTCGCGCTGCTGAGCGCTTGCGCCACGCAACCGAAACACAACGTGACCGTGGAAAAACTCAGCCAGTGCCCGGTACGGCTCAATAATGGGCAAAATCTGATCCTGAGCTTACCCAGCAACCCCACCACCGGTTATCGCTGGGCGATCCAGGATTCAGCGGGAGGTGTGTTGAAAGGCTTGGGGCCAGAGGTATACCGCAACCCGGAAGATGCCGGTATCGTTGGCGCCGCCGGGGTCTCGACCTGGCGCTTCCAGGCGTTTGCCGCCGGCACCGGCCGCCTGCGCCTCACCTATCAACAGCCCTGGGCACCGGAAGTGCCACCAGTGGAAACCTTCGATTGCGCCATTTCGGTGGATTAAATGTCGGATTGACTGTCCTCGAATTTCCCGCTGGCGCACCATTACGTCGGGCTGAACCATCGCAATCGCGAGCAGGCTCGCTCCCACAGGTTTTTTAGTTAAAATGCCGGCCTTTTCACCACCCATGCCGCTGGAACCGCCGTGAGCAAAGAGCCCGATCGCCTATTCGCCCAACCCCTGGCCCAAGTGCCTGACTTTGCCTTCAATGAGGACGTGGTGCGGGTGTTTCCGGACATGATCAAGCGTTCGGTGCCGGGCTACCCGACCATTGTCGAGAACCTCGGGGTGCTCGCTGCGCAATTCGCCCAGCCCAACAGCGTGCTCTACGACCTGGGGTCGTCCCTGGGCGCGGTGACCCAGGCGCTGCGTCGCCATGTGCGCACCGACGGCTGCCGCGTAATCGCTGTGGATAACTCGGCGGCCATGGTCGAGCGCTGCCGGGAATACCTCAACGGCCAGGACTCGATGTTCCAGGAATTGCTCCCCGTGGAAGTCATCGAAGGCGACATCCTCGCCCTGACTTTCCAGCCGGCCTCGGTGGTGGCGCTGAATTTCACCTTGCAATTCATCGCACCGGACCAGCGCACCGCACTGTTGAGCCGTATCCGTCAGGCCCTGTTGCCGGGCGGCGCGCTGATTCTTTCGGAGAAGCTGCGCTTCAACGATGCTCAGGAGCACGCGTTGCTCACCGAACTGCACGTTGCATTCAAGCGCGCCAACGGCTACAGCGAACTGGAAATTGCCCAGAAACGCAGCGCCATCGAAAACGTCATGAAGCCCGACAGTCTCGAAGAACACCGCGAACGCCTGCTGGCCGCCGGGTTCTCCAAAGTCGTGCCGTGGTTCCAGTGTCTTAACTTCGCCTCGTTGATTGCCCTGCCATGATCGATCTGTCTCCCCTCGCCCGCCATTTGGCCGGCACACCATTGGCCGATTGGGCCACGACGCTACAGGCGCAACTCGACAGCAAAATGGAAAAGGGTCATGGCGACCTGGAGCGCTGGCAAAGCGCGCTCGATGCGCTGCCGGTGCTGCAACCGAGCGAAGTCGATCTGCTGAACGGCCTGACGCTCGACACCGATTGTTCCGACGAAAACCGGGCGCAAATGCGTGCCGCGTTGATGGGCCTGTCGCCATGGCGCAAAGGGCCGTTCGACCTGTTTGGCGTGCATGTGGACACTGAGTGGCGCTCGGATTGGAAATGGTCGCGCGTGGCGCCCCATCTGGATCTCAAGGGCAAGCGCATTCTCGATGTGGGCTGTGGCAATGGCTATTACATGTGGCGGATGCTCGGCGCCGGGGCCGACACCGTGATTGGCGTCGATCCGAACTGGCTGTTCTTCTGCCAGTTCCAGGCGGTACAACGCTACCTCGCGCAGCCTAACGCCTGGCACTTGCCGTTTCCGTTCGAGGCCTTGCCAGCAGAGCTGGAAGGGTTCGACACGGTGTTCTCCATGGGCGTGTTTTACCACCGCCGTTCACCGATCGAGCATTTGCTGGCGCTCAAGGATTGCCTGGTCAAGGGCGGCGAACTGGTGCTGGAAACCCTGGTGATCGAAGGTGACGAAAATCAGGTACTGGTACCAGAGGATCGTTATGCGCAGATGCGCAACGTCTGGTTCCTGCCCTCGGTCCCAGCCCTGGAACGCTGGCTGCGCCGCGCCGGGTTCAGCGATGTGCGTTGCGTGGACGTAAGCCTCACCACCGTGGAAGAACAGCGCAGCACCGAGTGGATGAAATATCAGTCGCTCAGCGACTTCCTCGACCCCGACGACCACAGCAAAACCATCGAAGGACTGCCCGCGCCGATGCGGGCGGTGATTGTGACGCGCAAATAAATAGCCCAAGCGCTCCCACAAGGGCTCAATGTTTAGTCTGCGGATTTGGCTCTTCGGGCCTTGAAGAACTCACTCAGCATCGCGCTGCACTCCTCGGCCAACACCCCACCCTCGAATATCACTCGATGATTCAGGAACCCCTGGCTGAAAAAATCGCCCTGGCTCTGCACGATGCCGGCCTTTGGCTCCAGGGCACCGTAAACCACACGGGCGATGCGCGAATGGACGATGAGGCCGGCGCACATGCTGCAGGGTTCCAGCGTCACATAAAGAGTGCTGCCGGGCAGGCGATAGTTGCTCACGGCCTGGGCGGCGGCGCGGATAGCGACCATTTCCGCATGGGCGCTGGGGTCGTGGCCGCTGATCGGGCAGTTGAAGCCGCGTCCGATGATCTCGCCGTCCTGCACCAGCACCGCGCCCACCGGTACTTCGCCCAAGGCGGCGCCTTGTGCGGCAAGGGCCAATGCCTCGCGCATGAAATCCTGGTCACGGCTGCGGTCGATGATCCGCGTGGGACGAATCTGGCGCATCATGCCACCTCGATGGCGGCCATCAGGCCGGTTTCCATGTGGTCGATCACATGGCAATGGAACATCCATACCCCAGGATTATCTGCCACCAATGCCACCTGCGCGCGCTCATTCTTGCCCAGCAGGTAGGTGTCGGTGAAATACGGCACGACTTTATGCCGGTTCGACGCGATCACCTTGAAGCTCATGCCGTGCAAGTGGATCGGATGCTGGTACTGGGTCATGTTCTTCAATTCAAAAATGTAGCTCTGGCCTTTCTTCAGCGTAGCGATTGGCCGGTCGGCGCAGGTCTTGTCGGTGATGTCCCAGGCTTTGCCATTGATCTGCCATAGGCTCGGCGGCTTGCCGTTATCGACATTGACCGACACCGAACCGACCCATTCGAAATTGAAGTTGAGTTTCTCGGCATTGGCCAGGTCCGGCTCGGACACCGGATTGGGCGGCAGCGCCGGCGGCCATGGGCTCGGTGCATCACTGTTAGGCACCGAACGCAGGGTCCCCAGGCGCACCGGACCGTTGCGCAGCGACAGCTCCTCGCCGGCGGGCGGAGCCTTGATCGCCAGGCAAATGCGCATGCCCGGGCCCAGCCAGTATTCCTTGCCCAGCGGACGCGGCTCGATGGGGTTGCCGTCCAACGCATAGATCTGCGCTTCGACGCC
Organism: Pseudomonas sp. Q12-87; assembly: GCF_001269755.1. Classification (NCBI taxonomy): domain Bacteria; kingdom Pseudomonadati; phylum Pseudomonadota; class Gammaproteobacteria; order Pseudomonadales; family Pseudomonadaceae; genus Pseudomonas; species Pseudomonas sp. Q12-87. Next base: position 47,793 of record NZ_LHVI01000029.1, read on the forward strand.
TGGAATGTTGAGACGATAGGTCAACGTGTTGTCCAGGTTGAGCAGGCGCACCCGGGTGATCTGCCCGGCCGGCAAGTCGATCACCGCCTCCGGTACACCGTTGATGGTCGCCAGCCGCCCGGCCGTACCGCCACGGGCCGCTTCACGGGGGATACTGAACTCCACGAACTGGCCTTGTTCATCCACATGCCAGCTCTTGAGGCTCAGGGTCTGCTCGTATTTGAAGCCGGTGGGCTCGCGCTCCTCGACGATCAGCGGCCCCACGAGGCCACGCCCGAGCTCTTCGCTGCTGTTGACGTGGGGGTGATACCAATAGCTGCCGGCGTCCGGCACGCGGAACTTGTAATCGAAATACTCGCCTGGCAACACTGGCAATTGCGAGACATACGGCACGCCGTCCATCTCCAGCGGCAAGCGGATGCCGTGCCAGTGAATGGTAGTGGCGACCGGCAGATGATTGATGAAGCGTACCCGCAACCACTCACCCTGGCGCACCCGCAGCTCGGTCCCAGGCGCCGACGGGCCGAATGCCCAGGCCTGGGTCTTGTGCCCGGCCACCAACTCGACGTCCAGCGGCGCGGCGATCAATTGGTAGTCATGACCGGCGTTGGAGTCGGCCATTTTCCCCAACCAATACCGAGACGCGCCCCCCGCCCCGACACCCACGACAACAAGACCAGCCAGGCCACCGAGTATTTGGCGACGGGTAAAGGACATGACGCAACCACCTATTGAATCCGCGGCGAACCGGTGGGCCCGCAAAAGGCGAATACGATACACCCGCAGATGAGAAACAGTAAGGCCAGCGAAAATGAAAAAAACAAAATGAAAAAGCCCTGGGGAAGTTATCCACAGGGCCTTTTTGTGCACATCCAAGCGTCTCGGCGGAATCAGTTCCATCCGCGGGTTACGCCTGACTGCGCCGCGGCGTGAAGAACGCCAACGCTGCCGCCACGACAAACAACGCAGGCACATCGCCCACCAGATGGCCAACATGACTCGTCCCGTCCATCTCGACGCCAAAGGACTGCACAGCCATGATCACACCGTGCACGATGCTCGACCACACGGTGAACCAGATCAGGCTCAAATGTTTCATCGGATCGCGCGACGCCATCAGCAGGAACACGCCGAGTGTCGCGTAGATGCCGACGATCATCAGCGGATACTGCGAATGACCGCTGTGCCACGCCCAGCCGGACGGCCACAAAATCATCAACGGCCAGATTGCAAGCACGGCGATCAGGCCTACGACGATCAAAACAATACGCAAGGCGGCGAGTCGTTGGGTGTCGTTCATGGCAGACTCCTATTTGCGGCGTAATGATCGCCGTAGCCGGGCGCCAGTGAGTATAGGAGGCTTTCCAGAGATATACGCTATCAACCGGAACCGCCAGTCGACCTGACGGTATTTTGGCTAAAGCCCTTACTACCCCCTCCGAACGAAACCAGGTTTTCCTCGCCCAGGCTCGCCCATAGCTTGGCACGTCCATATTGTCGGAATTCCACTCAGTGAATGTTACCCAACCAAAGCGTCCAGCTCTTTGAGGGCCATGTCAGGGAAGCGTCGGCCTTCTTTCGCAATGTTGACCTGCAAGGCCACCCGGGCCACATCCAACACGCTTTTGGTGAGCGAATAGCTACCCCTGGCCTGCAGCCAAGTCAAAACGTCTGCCAAGTGCCAAATCGATGCACTCCCCTCATGCACGGGCGTCGGAAAGCTGCCTGGATGTGCCAACATCAACTTGCGCATGTTCTGCCGAGATACGCCTACGATCTCCGCTACGTCGGTCAGCCCAACCAGATCAGGAGCGACCTCGATCAATCTGGCCGACGGCACCGCGCGCCGGACATCGGCCAAAGCGCTAAGCACGGCCTTAACCGCATCGGGAGCATCCCGAGTGAACTCAAGCGCCAGTCGTCCCGGCTGCCCGGTGCCTACCAAGGCATCGTCGCAGCCCGCTTCGCCCAGCCGTTCGACCAGTTCAGCCATGGCATCGCCATCGTCAGCGAGCTGATATTTCAACGTAAAGGTAAATTCCATTGTTCTATTCCTTAGCATCGTAATCCGCATCGCGCCGATTGCGATGCGTCGAGCAGTTGTCTACAACGCGTCGCAACGCTCGCGCGTGGTTGCCAGGGCTTTTCGGGGTGCTCCATATCGATGTGATGCAGAACTCACCACAACGGCACTCCACATCTTTGTACGGGCAATAAACCCGTCCCCATGCGTGGCCGCCACCTACCACAATGCGCCATCCGTGCCCTTCGGCATGCCTGAGCACTTCTTCGATTTCTTTCTTCGGGTGCGTTGGACGAATCATCCGTGAACTCCAGTATTCGCATGACCCGCAGAGTTGTCAAATGACAACCAACCCTCCTTTCGAGCAGCCGAACCCGGCAGCGTCTCAAAAAGGCGAAATTGATTGGCACGTGACAAATCTCCGTTAACCATGCCGGTGAAATGCCCATAGGGTTGCGCCGATGATAAGCCCGTCCTGGTGCGCCTCAAGGCGGGTAATCGTAGCGAAAGGTGACGGCACCACTCTTCCCATCACTGTCACGGTATGCCATTGCGGTTGGAGGTCTGATGGAGCTTGGAATTGGCCAGCAAAAATGAAAAAAGCCCTGTGGGGGTTATCCACAGGGCTTTTGATCAAGGCAGGCGCCGGAGCCAATAACGACCGTCAGCGGTCCCGATTTTCAGGCCTGGATCATTCCCACTCAATCGTCGCCGGCGGCTTGCTCGACACGTCATACGTGACGCGGGAGATGCCTTCGATTTCGTTGATGATGCGCCCGGATACGGTCTCCAGCAGCTCGTACGGTAGGTGCGCCCAGCGAGCGGTCATGAAGTCGATGGTTTCCACGGCGCGCAGGGCCACGACCCAGGCGTAGCGACGGCCATCGCCGACCACGCCGACGGATTTCACCGGTTGGAAGACGACGAACGCCTGGCTGACCTTGTGGTACCAGTCGGCCTTGCGCAGTTCTTCGATGAAGATGTGGTCGGCGCGACGCAGCAGGTCGGCGTATTCCTTTTTCACTTCACCGAGGATCCGCACGCCCAGGCCCGGGCCTGGGAATGGGTGACGGTAGACCATGTCATACGGCAGGCCCAGCTCAAGGCCGAGGCGGCGAACCTCGTCCTTGAACAGTTCGCGCAGCGGCTCGACCAGCTTGAGGTTCATTTCTTCCGGCAGGCCACCCACGTTGTGGTGGGACTTGATCACGTGGGCCTTGCCGCTCTTGGCACCGGCCGACTCGATCACGTCTGGGTAGATCGTGCCCTGGGCCAGGTATTTGATGTTGTCCAGCTTGCAGGATTCGGCATCGAACACGTCGATGAAGGTACGGCCGATGATCTTGCGTTTCTTCTCTGGGTCGGACTCGCCGGCCAGGTTGTTCAGGAACTGCTCTTCGGCGTTGGCGCGGATCACTTTGACGCCCATGTTCTCGGCGAACATGGCCATTACTTGCTCGCCTTCGTGCAAGCGCAGCAGGCCGTTGTCGACGAAGACGCAGGTCAGCTGATCGCCGATGGCCTTGTGCAGCAGCGCAGCGACCACCGAGGAGTCCACGCCACCGGACAGGCCCAGCAGCACGTTGTCGGTGCCAACCTGGGCGCGTACCTGGGCGATGGCGTCTTCAGCGATTTTCGACGGGGTCCACAGGGCTTCGCACTGGCAGATGTCGAGGATGAAGCGCGACAGGATGCGGCCGCCCTGCTTGGTGTGGGTCACTTCAGGGTGGAACTGCACGCCGTAGTAGCGACGTTCATCACTGAACATCCCGGCAATCGGGCAGCTTGGGGTGCTGGCCAGGATGTGGAAGTCTTCCGGCATCTTGGTGACCTTGTCACCGTGGCTCATCCACACGTCGAGGCCGAACAGGCCGTCAGCGTCGATGTGGTCTTCGATACCGTCCAGCAGACGGCTCTTGCCGACGACATCAACGCGGGCATAACCGAACTCACGCAGTTCGGAGCCTTCGACCTTGCCGCCCAGCTGTTCAGCCATGGTCTGCATGCCGTAGCAGATACCGAAGACCGGCACGCCCAGGTCGAACACGGCTTGTGGGCAACGCGGGCTGTTGGCTTCGTGCACGGACTCAGGGCCGCCGGCGAGGATGACGCCTTTAGGCGCGAATTCGCGAATCGCTTCGTCATCCATGTCGAACGGATGCAATTCGCAATACACGCCGATTTCACGCACGCGGCGGGCGATCAGTTGGGTGTACTGGGAACCAAAGTCGAGGATCAGGATGCGGTGAGCGTGAATGTCGAGGGCCATGACTCATTCTCATGTAGTGAATCAGAAACAACTCGGGGCTGAATGAACAGCCCCGGTGATTAACGTTTTGCTGGAAGCCTTAACCTACACGGTAGTTCGGCGCTTCCTTGGTGATCTGCACGTCGTGGACATGGGACTCGGCCATGCCGGCACCGGTGATACGCACGAATTCCGGCTTGGTGCGCATTTCTTCGATGTCGGCGCTGCCGGTGTAGCCCATGGAAGAACGCAGGCCGCCCATCAGCTGATGGATGATGGCGCTCAGGGTGCCTTTGTACGGCACGCGACCTTCGATGCCTTCCGGCACCAGCTTCTCGGCACCCGCGGAGGAGTCCTGGAAGTAACGGTCGGAAGAGCCCTGTGCCTGGGACATGGCGCCCAGCGAACCCATGCCGCGATAAGCCTTGTAGCTGCGGCCCTGGAACAGTTCGATCTCGCCCGGGGCCTCTTCGGTACCGGCGAACATCGAGCCCATCATCACGCAGTAGGCACCGGCAACGATGGCCTTGGACAGGTCACCGGAGAAGCGGATACCGCCGTCGGCGATCAACGGCACGCCAGTGCCTTCAAGGGCGGCGGCGACGTTGGCGATGGCGCTGATCTGTGGAACACCGACACCGGCAACGATGCGGGTGGTGCAGATCGAGCCTGGGCCGATACCGACCTTGACCGCATCGGCGCCGGCGTCGGCCAGGGCCTTGGCGGCCGCGCCGGTGGCGATGTTGCCGCCGATCACCTGCACGTCAGGGAAGTTCTGCTTGACCCAGCGAACGCGGTCGATCACGCCTTTGGAGTGACCGTGGGCCGTGTCGACCACCACCACGTCAACGCCGGCATTGACCAGGGCCGCGACGCGGTCACCGGTGTCCTTGCCAGTACCGACCGCAGCGCCGACGCGCAGGCGACCCTGGTCGTCCTTGCTGGCCAGCGGGTAGGCCTTGGCTTTTTCGATGTCGTTGACGGTCATCATGCCCTTGAGGGCGAATTTATCGTCGACGATCAGCACGCGCTCGATGCGGTGCTTGTGCAGCAACTCGCGAACGTCGTCCTTGCTGGTGCCTTCCTTGACCGTGACCAGGCGCTCTTTAGGCGTCATCACTTGGCGGACGGTGGCATCCAGGCGATTCTCGAAACGCACGTCGCGGGAGGTGACGATGCCGACCAGGTCGCCATCGTGCAGCACCGGAACGCCGGAGATGTTGTGCATGCGGGTCAGTTCGAACAGATCGCGAACCGTGGCGTCAGCCTCGATGGTGATCGGGTCCTTGACCACGCCAGCCTCGAACCGCTTGACCTTGCGCACTTCGGCGGCCTGCTGTTCGATGGTCATGTTCTTGTGGATGATCCCGATGCCGCCTTCCTGGGCCATGGCAATGGCCAGACGGGCTTCGGTCACGGTATCCATGGCTGCGGAAACCAGCGGGATATTCAGTTCGATGCCACGGGTGAGACGGGTTTTAAGACTGACTTCGTTAGGCAGTACCTCGGAATAACCGGGCACTAGGAGAATGTCGTCGAAGGTCAGAGCTTCTTGGCTGATACGCAGCATCGCGGGGGCTCCCGAGCGGGAAAATGGAAGCGCGCCATTATACTCATGCACCCCGTCTGGCTCAATGTAAAACTCTGTCTATTATTGGCGGGCTGATTGACGGGGCTAATCACCTTACTTCTCATACAACACAGAACCCCTGTGGCGAGGGAGCTTGCTCCCGCTGGGCTGCGAAGCGGCCCCGGTTTTTGGCAGTTGCTGCGCAACCGAGCGGGAGCAAGCTCCCTCGCCACGGGACCGCATGCCTCCTCACCTACAACTCCACCTTCACCCAACTCACCGGCTGATCCAGCCAATCGGCGAATTCATCGACAAAGTCCTGCTTGAACCCCGCCTCCAACCAGTTGTTGAAGATGAACCCCAGGTTGGAAAACCCGCAAGGTTGAAGAAACAGGAAGCCATTGATGTCGTCTTCGTGCCCGCACTCGGGGCACGTGAAGTTGTCGGTGCGGGCCGGCATCCAGTCTTCCAGACTTTCGAACAGCGCCTCGCCGACTTCCTTGCGGCACTCGGCACAGCCGGCTTCTTCGAGAAAGCCCTTGGCCGGCGTATAGATGCAGCGCTTGGTGATGATCTCCAGGCCATTGATCGCCTCGCCGAACGGCAAGGCTTCGGGATGCAGGACCACCGCCTTCGCGCCGGGCGCAATGGCGTGAGCCATGCGATTGCCGGTGCGCCCACAAGTGGTCAGTTGTTCCTCGACAATGTTCTTGCGCACCAGCCAACGCACGATCGCCCGGGCCCGAGGCTCGTGGACAGGCAAGGTGGAAATTTTCGGAACGATGATGCTTTGCGAATTCATGGCGAACCTGGATGTTCCCGTGCAGGGCTATTAATGGCCGGCAGCTTAATCCCTGGTCAAGCCAGGTCAAGCGCTCAGATAGCGCCCGATCAGGGCAATGCCGCTGGCGAGCACCAGCCAGGTCACCAATCGCACGAATGCCTCCCGCGACATCCGCATGGTCAGGCGACGGCCCACCCACAGTCCCAGCGCCATGGCCGGCAACAAACACAGCGCCAGTACCAACAAGGGTAGCTCGGCGTACACGCCCGCGATGATGAACAGGCTCAAGCGCACCACGGTGCTGCAACTGATTAGGGCACTTTGCGTGGCCCGCGCCGGTTCCTTGGGCAGGCGGCTGTTCAAGTAGATGGCATATAAAAAGCCGCCACTGCCGAACAGCGCCCCGAACATGCCGCCCACCGTGCCCATCGGCAACGCCCAGAGGGATGACAGCTGTGCCGGTCGTTTTTTTATCAACAGGCTATAGATTGCATAACTGCTGATGAACACGCCCATCAATAGCAACAACAGGTCGGACTTGAGGTTGAGCAGGAAAATCACCCCCAGTGTGCAACCCACCGCCATGCACGGCAGCAACCGCAGCAGCTCGGGCCGGGATACGTCCCGACGCGACGGCAACAAATTGCCGAAGGCCGCGACGAAATCCAGCAGCACCAGCAGCGGGACGATTTTCGACAATGGCATGAACAGCAGCAGAACCGGCGCGGCCACCAGCGCCGTGCCGAACCCGGCAATGCCAAACACAATGTAGGCCAGGGTAATGGCCAAGCCGATCACCAGCCACTCCGTGGGCGCGAATGCCCACTGGCCCAACCACGACAGAAGATTCATCCGGCACTTCCTTGATGAGGAGAGCGGGGACTTTAGCCAGATGCAGGGGGTTACTTCCAGCACTTGTGGTCATAGACGTATCGCCTTCGCGAGCAAGCCCGCTCCCACAAGGGATATCAGCGATCTCAAGATTGATGCTGTACCTGTGGGAGCGGGCTTGCTCGCGAAAGGGGAGACTCGGTCTGATAGGAAATGCACAGGGGGATTTGTCTGTACACATAGAGATTCAGCCACAAATGCCCTTATCATGCCGCCCATGATTAAAGATCCCTTTGCCCGACTGGGCCTGGACCGCGAGGTCCTGACTGTCAGCCAGCTCAACGGCCGCGCGCGGGTGTTGCTCGAGGACGTGTTCAGCAACATCTGGGTCGAGGGCGAGATCTCCAACCTTGCCCGCCCGGCCTCCGGCCACGTCTATTTCACCCTCAAGGACAGCGGCGCCCAGGTGCGTTGCGCGTTGTTCCGCCAGAACGCCGCACGGGTGCGCCAGGCCTTGAAAGACGGGTTGGCGGTGAAGGTACGCGGCAAGGTCTCGCTGTTCGAAGGCCGCGGCGACTATCAACTGATTCTCGACACCGTGGAGCCGGCAGGCGACGGCGCCCTGCGCCTGGCCTTCGATGCGTTGAAGGAAAAGCTCAGCGCAGAGGGCCTGTTCAGTGCCGAGCGCAAAGTGCCGCTGCCGGCCCATCCACAACGCATCGGCATCATCAGCTCGCCCACCGGCGCGGTGATCCGCGACATCATCAGCGTGTTCCGCCGCCGCGCGCCGCAGATTTCCCTGACATTGATTCCTACCGCCGTGCAAGGCCGCGAAGCCACCGCGCAGATCGTCCGCGCCCTGAAGCTGGCGGACGCCCGGGGTTTCGATGCGCTGATCCTGGCCCGGGGCGGCGGTTCGCTGGAAGACTTGTGGTGCTTCAACGAAGAAGCCGTGGCCCGGGCGGTGGATGCCTGCGTCACGCCAATCGTCAGCGCTGTGGGCCATGAAACCGACGTATCCATCAGCGACTTTGTCGCCGACGTGCGCGCCCCCACCCCGTCCGCCGCCGCTGAACTGCTGGCACCGGACGCCGGCGATCTGGTGCGCCGGGTCGAGAGCCTGCATCGCCGACTGGTGATGCGCATGCGCGACCGCCTCATGCGCGATCAACTGCGCCTCGAAGGCCTGACTCGGCGCCTGCGTCATCCCGGCGAGCGCCTGCGCCAGCAAGCCCAGCGCCTCGACGACCTGGACATGCGCCTGCGTCGGGCCTTCGAGCGCAACCTCAATACCCGCCGCGAACGCCTGATCCGCCTGGAAACCCGCCTGGCCGGGCAACATCCAGGCCGGCAACTGGCCCTGCTACGCCATCGCCTGGACAGCCTCGCCGAACGGCTGCCCCGGGCCATGCGCGAAGGCCTGAAAGCGCGGCGCGTGCAATTGCATAACCAAATGCAGACCCTGCACATCGTCAGCCCCCTGGCGACCCTTGGCCGGGGCTACAGCATTTTGCTCGACGAGCGTGGGCATGCGATCCGCAACGCGGGGCAAACCCAGACCGGCCAGCGCCTGACCGCCAAGCTCGGCGAAGGTGAGCTGCTGGTACGGGTCGAAGATAACCACCTGACGCCGGTCACCCTTTCTCTACTGGATTGATTCATGCCGCGATTTCTCGCTCCGTTGCTCCTGCTGTGCCTGACCTTCAACGCCCACGCCGACAGTTACATCAGCCGCCTGTTGAACAAACCGGTGCCCGGCGGCGTGGCCGTGGTGGACCTGGGCCGTGCGGCCCAGCCGCCAAAAGCCACCTACCAAGGCAAACCGGTGCTGGTGGTCAAGGAACAGGACAACTGGCTGGCAATCGTCGGCATTCCCCTGACGGTCCAGCCTGGCACCCAGCAAATCAGCAGCGGCGCAACGACCCAGCCATTCGTGGTCGGCTATAAAAAGTACCCCGAGCAGCACATCACGCTGAAGGACAAACGCCAGGTCAACCCGAACCCGGCGGACCTCAAGCGCATCGACGCCGAACTGGCCGTGCAACTGAAGGCCTACCGCAGCTTCAGCCCAAACATTCCCAGCAACCTGCTGCTCGACAAACCGGTCAACGGCCCGCTGTCGAGCAAGTTCGGCGTGCGCCGGTTCTTCAACGGCGAAGAGCGCAACCCCCACGCCGGACTGGACTTCGCCGTGCCCGCGGGCACACCGATCAAGACCCCGGCAGCGGGCAAGGTGATCCTGATCGGTAATTATTTTTTCAACGGCAACACCGTGTTCGTCGACCATGGACAAGGCTTTATCAGCATGTTCTGCCACATGTCGAAGATTGACGTGAAGGTCGGCCAGCAACTGGCCCGAGGTACCGTGGTGGGCAAGGTCGGTTCCACGGGCCGGGCGACCGGGCCGCACATGCATTGGAACATCAGCCTGAACGATGCGCGGGTGGATCCGGCGATTTTTATCGGGGCGTTTCAACCCTGAGCTTTTGCGGTGAGGCTACCGGCCTCTTCGCGAGCAAGCCCGCTCCCACAGGTACAGCGTTGATTTTGAAATCGTCCACATTCCCCTGTGGGAGCGGGCTTGCTCGCGAAAGGGCCAGCGGCATCGGAACTCTTCGTCATGGATTGCCGAGTGACAAGCATCGACGCAATAAAACTACAAATACCGCATAGTCACGCGATTAAATCTCGCAAGCTCGCCTAAAAGCAGAACTTCTCTCAATTTTTTCCGACTGCTTGCGATCCTCTTCCCGCGCGGTTAGGGTTGAAGCATGAAAACCTCTCATACCCTCATTCAGCTTCGCCAGCACCGCAGTCTGTGCCTCGTCAGCGCACGACTGCCAGGCTGAATCGCGGCACCTCGTCCAGGCTGTAAGCCACCCCATTCGAACCACCGGCAGGCCGCCTTTTTCCGGCCACGACAATAAGGATTCCCCCGATGAGCATGCTCAAAGACCCGTCTTCGAAATATCGCGCCTTCCCAACCATCAACCTGCCGGATCGCACCTGGCCGTCGAAGACCATCACCGCCGCGCCGATCTGGTGCAGTTCCGACCTGCGTGACGGCAACCAATCGCTGATCGAGCCGATGGACGCGGTGAAGAAGCTCCGTTTCTGGAAAACCCTCGTCGCGGTGGGCGTGAAAGAAATCGAAGCGTCGTTCCCAGCCGCTTCGCAGACTGACTTCGATTTCGTGCGCACCCTCATCGAAGAAGGCCACATCCCGGACGACACCACTATCCAAGTGCTGACCCAGGCCCGTGAAGACCTGATCGCCCGTACGTTCGAATCGCTGCGCGGTGCGAAAAAAGCCATCGTCCACCTTTATAACGCCACCTGCCCTTCGTTCCGCCGCATCGTGTTCAACCAGGACAAGGAAGGCGTGAAGGAAATCGCGGTGAACGCGGCCAAGCTGTTCGTCAAATACGCGGCGCAGCAGCCCGAAACCCAGTGGCAGTTCGAGTACTCGCCGGAAACCTTCAGCGCCACCGAACTGGAATTCGCCAAGGAAGTCTGCGACGCGGTGATTGAAGTCTGGAACCCGACGCCCGAGCGCAAGGTGATCCTCAACCTGCCGGCCACCGTGGAAGTCGCTACCCCGAACATCTATGCCGATCAGATCGAGTGGTTCCACCGCAACATCACCCGTCGTGACAGCGTGCTCATCAGCCTGCACACCCACAACGACCGTGGCACCGGTGTCGCTGCTACCGAACTGGGCCTGATGGCCGGCGCCGACCGCGTCGAAGGCTGCCTGTTCGGCAACGGCGAGCGCACCGGTAACGTCGACTTGGTGACCGTGGCGCTGAACCTCTACACCCAGGGCATCAATCCCGGGCTGGACTTTTCCGACATCGACGGCGTGCGTAAAGTCGTCGAGGAATGCAACCAGATCCCGGTGCACCCGCGGCATCCGTACGTTGGTGACCTGGTCCACACCGCATTCTCCGGTTCGCACCAGGACGCGATTCGCAAGGGCTTCTCCCAGCAGAAATCGGAAGGCCTGTGGGAAGTGCCGTACCTGCCAATCGACCCGGCCGACATCGGTCGCAGCTACGAGGCAGTGATTCGCGTCAACAGCCAGTCCGGCAAGGGTGGCATTGCCTACCTGCTGGAACAGGAATACGGCATCAGCCTGCCGCGTCGCATGCAAATCGAATTCAGCCAGGTGGTGCAGCGCGAAACCGACCGCCTCGGCCTGGAAATGACTGCCCAGCAGATCCATGCCTTGCTGCAGCGCGAGTATCTGCAAGCCAATACCCCGTACGCGCTGGTCAGCCATCGCCTGCAGGAAGAAAACGGCAACAGCGCCGTGGAAGTGGAAGTCGCCAGCAAGGGCCAGGGCGAGACCAACCTGCACTGGCGCGGCAAGGGCAACGGCGCGCTGGAGGCGCTGGTGGCCGGCCTGCCAATTCCGGTGGAGATCATGGATTATAACGAACACGCCATCGGCGCAGGTACCAACGCCAAGGCGGCGGCGTACATCGAACTGCGAGTCAACGGCGAGCGTGCGGTGCACGGCGTGGGCATCGATGAAAACATCACCACGGCGAGCTTCAAGGCGCTGTTCAGCGCGCTGAACCGCTCGCTGAGCCAGCCGGAAGCCAAAGCGGCTTGATCCACGGCTAAAATGCAAAAGGCCCTGGGGTGTGAACCCTGGGGCCTTTTTGTTTGGCTGAATATTTATGCTGCCTGGTCCGGCCTCTTCGCGAGCAAGCTCGCTCCCACAGGGGATTTCTGGTGGACACAGACCCATTGTGGGAGCGAGCTCGCTCGCGATAGCGGTCTATCAGGCAGCGCAAACTTCAGGCATGGGTATCGATCGAAACGGTCATGGCCTGCAACAGTGCCCCTCGCAGGGTCATCAACGTCGCCTGGGTACCCATGATCTGATTTTGCAGAGCCATGGCCTGCTGGCTCTTTTGCTCCTCCGCCATCCGGCTGTTTTGAATCCGGGCCAACTGGGCCTGCTGCTGAGCCAATAACTTTTCGGTCTGCTCGATCTGTTTTTTCAGCTCATCGATGGTTTCTTTGTTGCTGCCGCCCGAACTGACACCCGTCGCTTCAGGAAGCTTGTCATCGTCTTTTTCTTCGGTGATACCCAACGATACCGTTGGGCTGGTAGCCGACGCGGGTGTCTCGGCGGCTCCCTTGAGCGAGATATTAGGGGACGATGGCAGGTAAGGGTTTAGGGTGGTTGCACTGATTGTGGTCATATGGACTCCTCCTTGGCTGACTGTTTATCGGCACACCCTAGCCCTTCTTGAGGGCTGAATCGTTTCAATCAGATGAATTCGAAGCTGTCGGCATCCAGGTTCGCCGGAAACCGCGTGCGATACGCCGCCAGGTCCGCCGCACTCAAACACACCGTGAACACACCGTCTGCCTCCCCGGCGCTGAGCAATGTCTCGCCCTGAAAATCCAGTACCTGGCTGTCACCGGTGTAGGCGAAGCCCTTGCCGTCGGTGCCGACGCGGTTCACCGCCGCCACGTAGCACAGGTTTTCGATGGCTCGGGCCGGCAGTAGCCGGTTCCAGTGCAGACGTCGCGCCCCGGGCCAGTTGGCGGTATAGAGCAACAGATCGGTGTCCTCCGCATCGCGGCTCCAGACCGGGAAGCGCAGGTCGTAGCAAATCAGCGGGCGGATTCGCCAGCCCTTGAGCTCGAACAACACCTGGCGCTCGCCTGGTGTGTAATGGTTATGCTCCCCCGCCATGCGAAACAGATGACGCTTGTCGTAATGCAGCACTTCACCGTCTGGCCGCGCCCAAAGCAGGCGATTGCGATGGCTGCCGTCAGCCGCCTGGATGATTACGCTGCCGGTGATTACCGCGTCCAGCTTCGCGGCCTGGGCCTTGAGCCATTGGCGTGTCGGGCCGTTTTCCGGCTCCGCCAGGGTCTGCGATTCCATGGAGAAACCGGTGGTGAACATTTCCGGCAGAACGATCAGGTCGGCCCCGCGTGCCTGCTCCAGCAGCGCTTCGAAATGTTCCAGGTTAGCCCGGCGGTCATGCCAGGCCAGGGTGGTCTGGATCAGGGCGACGTTAAGGTTGGGCAGCGTACTCAGATCACGCATAGTTTCTCCGCCGCTTCGCGCAGCGTCTCCTCACGCTTGGCAAAGCACAGGCGCACCAGGCGCTGGCCCTGCGGAGGGTTCTGGTAGAAGACCGAGACCGGGATCGTCGCCACACCGTGCTCGCGGGTCATCCAGACCGCCATATCGACATCATTCAAGTCCGGACGGATTTGCGAGTAATCCACCAGTTGGAAATAGGTACCGGCCACCCGTGTGAAGCTGAACCGCGACGGGGCCAGCAGATCACAGAACAGGTCGCGCTTGGCCTGGTAGAAATCCGGCAGCGCCTCGACGTGCTCCGGATGCTCGGCCATGTAGTCGGCCAGGGCGTACTGCAACGGTGTCACACCGCAGAAGCTGACGTACTGGTGCACCTTGCGCAGTTCAGTCGTCAGGGCCGGCGGCGCCACCACGTAGCCGGTTTTCCAGCCGGTGACGTGGTAGGTCTTGCCGAACGAGCTGACCACGAAAGCCCGTCGATACAGCTCCTCGTGGGCCAGCACGCTGGCATGGGACACGCCGTCAAACACCAAGTGTTCATAGACTTCGTCGCTGATCAGGTAGATGTCCCTGTCGCGAATCAGCGCCGCCAGTTGATCCAGTTCGGCATGGCTGATCAAGGCTCCGCTGGGGTTGTGCGGCGTGTTGAGGATGATCATGCGCGTGCGTGGGCTCAGGGCCTCACCGAGCTTTTGGAAATCGATGGCGAAATCACCCAGGCCCAGTTGCACATGCACGCAGCGCCCGCCGGCCAATTGCACCGCCGGCTCGTAGCTGTCATAGCAAGGGTCAAATACGATCACTTCGTCGCCGCTGTGCACCACCGCCGCGATGGCACAGAAAATCGCCTGGGTCGCGCCGGGCGTCACGGTGACTTCCTGATCGGCATCAACCGTGGCGCCATAGCTACGGCTGATTTTCGCCGCGATCTGCTGACGCAGGGCCGGCAAACCGGTCATCGGCGAATACTGGTTATGGCCCTGGGCGATGTGCCGGCCAACCGCATCGCGCAGAGCCTGCGGGCCATCGAAGTCGGGAAATCCCTGGGACAGGTTCAGCGCGCCGGTCTGCGCAGCGAGCTGGGACATCTGGGTGAAGATAGTAATGCCAACATTCGGCAACTTGCTGGTGATCATGCGGGGTTCCCTGCGCTGCACCCGGCTCTGGTGCGGCGCGGGAGAGATCGAGGATAGCCCAATCACCGGGCATGAAAAAGGGTGCCACCAAGGGCACCCTTTTCATGTCGCCGAACGACCGTGGCGAGGGAGCTTGCTCCCGCTGGGCTGCGCAGCAGCCCCTGGGTTGTGCCTGATGCACTGCGGGGGCAGAGACATCTGGGGGGCGCTTCGCACCCCAGCGGGAGCAAGCTCCCTCGCCACACAAGCTTGCGGGCAACAGGTATTGAATCAGCGCTTGTCGCGGCGCTTCTTGTCGGCCTTCTTGTGGTGCGACATCAAGCGGCGCTTCTTGTTGACCTGGCGGTCGGTGAGCGTGTTCTTGTTGCCTTCGTACGGGTTCTCGCCGCCCTTGAATTCAATGCGGATCGGCGTGCCGACCAGCTTCAGGACGCGGCGATAAGTGTTTTCCAAGTAACGAACATACGACTTGGGCACCTTCTCGATCTGGTTACCGTGGATCACGATAATCGGCGGGTTGGCACCGCCCAAGTGGGCATAGCGCAGCTTGATCCGACGGTTGTTGACCATTGGTGGCGCGTGCTCGCCAACGGCGTCTTCCAGGATCTGGGTCAGGCGGTTGGTCGGCCAGCGGGTGACCGCCGACTTGAACGAGTTCTGCACCGACGCGTAGAGGTTGCCCACGCCCGTGCCGTGCAGGGCCGAGATGAAGTGGATGTCGGCGAAGTCGACGAAGAACAGCCGGCGCTGCAATTCGACCTTCACGAAATCCCGCTCGCTCGGCGTCATGCCGTCCCACTTGTTGATCGCGATGACCAATGCACGACCGGCCTCCAGAGCGAAGCCCAGCAGGTTCAGGTCGTGGTCGACCACGCCCTCGCGGGCGTCCATCACGAAGATCACCACGTTGGCGTCTTTGATCGCCTGCAGGGTCTTGACCACGGAGAACTTTTCAACTTCTTCGTGGATCTTTCCGCGCTTACGCACACCGGCGGTGTCGATCAGCGTGTACTTCTCTTCGTTACGCTCGAAAGGAATGTAGATGCTGTCACGGGTGGTGCCGGGCTGGTCGTACACGATGACCCGGTCTTCGCCGAGCATGCGGTTGACCAACGTCGACTTGCCCACGTTCGGGCGGCCGATGATCGCGATCTTGATCCCGTCCTTTTCGCTTGGGCCCGGAATGCGCTTGGCTTCCTCGCCTTCGGCAACGATCTCTTCTTCGCCGTCTTCCGGCTCTTCCGCGTCGTCTTTGGGGAAGCTCTCCAGAGCGATTTCCAGCATCTGGGTGATGCCACGCCCGTGGGCACCGGCGATCGGGATCGCCTGGCCCATGCCCAACGGTGCGAATTCGGCGCGAGCCATGTCCGGGTCGATGTTGTCGACCTTGTTGGCGACCACGTAGGAACGCTTGTTACGCTTGCGCAAATGCTCGGCGATCATCTGGTCGGCGGCGGTAAAACCGGCCTTGGCGTCTACCAGGAACAGCACCACATCGGCTTCTTCGATGGCAAGCAGCGACTGCTCGGCCATTTTTTCGTCCATGCCGTGTTCATCACCGGAGATGCCGCCGGTATCGACCAGAATATAGGTACGCCCTTGCCACTTGGCCTCACCGTATTGGCGATCACGGGTCAGACCGGACAAGTCGCCGACAATGGCGTCGCGAGTCCTGGTCAGGCGGTTGAACAAGGTGGACTTGCCGACGTTCGGTCGGCCCACCAGGGCGATTACGGGAACCATGCGGCTCTCCACTTCGTTATTTCAGAAAATACAAAAGCCGCTGCGAGGCAGCGGCTGGTGCTCGGGGCAGTCTGTGCAAGCCCTGCAAACCTTGTGAACAAGGCCGCTTGGGGGATTAGCCCCAAGCATAGTCTTACTTGATGGTCAGGGCTTCCAGTTTGCCGCTGTTGCCATATACATAAATCATGTTGCCCGCCACCAGCGGACGAGCCCGCAGGCCGTCGCTGTCGATGCGCTCGCGGCCGACGAAACGGCCGTCCACCTGACTGAGCAGGTGCAGGTAACCTTCCAGGTCACCCACTGCCACGTAGCTGGAAAACACTTCCGGGGCCGACAGTTGACGACGGGCCAGGGAGTCGTTGCTCCACAAAGCAGTAGTGGAGCGCTCGTCGACGCCTTCAACCGTGCCCGAGGACAGGCTCACGTAGACGCTGCCAAAACCCTGGGCGACACCGGCGTAGCTGGACGCATCGCGCTGCCACAGCGGACGACCGCTTTCCAGGTCCAGCGCCGCGACGCGACCCTGGTAGCTGGCGACATACAGTGTACCGCCGGACAGCAACAGGCCGCCGTCGATGTCGACCACACGTTCCAGTTCCGAACGACCTTGTGGGACCGCTACCCGTTGCTCCCAGACCGGTACGCCGTTAGAAATATCCAGGGCGACCACTTTACCGGTCGACAGGCCAGCCACCGCGAGGCGGTTGGTGACGATCGGCGCACTGGTGCCACGCAGGGTCAGTACCGCCGGGGTGCTGTCGTACAACCAGCGCTGATTGCCGGTGGCGGCATCCAGGCCGATCAGGCGGTCGTCCTGGGTCTGGACCACGACCACATCGCCATTGGTGGCTGGCGGTGCGAGGACTTCACTGGTCACGCGGGCGCGCCATTTCTCTTCACCGCTGCTTGCGTCCAGGGCGACGATCTCACCCTTGAGCGTGCCGATCATGACCAGCCCGTAACCCACGCCAACGGCGCCGGAAACAGGCAGTTCGAGATCTTTCTTCCACTTCACGTCGCCATTGCTGCGATCCATCGCCATGACCACGCCCGTGACGTCGCCTGCATAGATGGTGTCGCCATCAATAGCCGGCACCAGCATGTTGTAGGTCTCACCCTGGCCATCGCCAATGGAACGGCTCCACTGCTTCTGCAGCACGACTTCTTCTTTGAAGTCGGTCAGTTCGGCCGGAGGCAGTTCTTTTTTGCTGTTGCTGCTGCAACCCGCGGCCAGAATGGCCAGGGCCAGCAATGCTGCATGTTTCCAACGGATCACGTCACGCATCCCCTTTGGCCAGGTCGTCGAGCTTGATTTGCAGGCCACCGACCGCGGCTTCATCCGACAGCGCAGCCTTCGCTTTCTGGTAGGCCGCATGGGCCTCATCGGCGCGGCCCAGCTGTACCAGCAGGTCGCCCTTGAGTTCTTCGCGGGTCGCCAGGAACGCCTTGTCGGCATCACCGTCGAGCAGCTTCAACGCGTCTTCGGTCTTGTTCTGAGCCGCCAACACCTGTGCCAGGCGCTGACGCGCCACTTCGCCCAAGGTTGGGTTGGCCGGCTTGTCGACGATGCCTTTGAGTTCGGTGGCCGCGTCATCCAGCTTGCCGCTATCCACCGCAACCTTGGCCACGAACAGGCGACCGTATTGCGCATAGGCGGTGCCGCCGAATTCCTTGTCGAGCTTGCCGGCCAGGTCCGCCACACGGGCAGCGTCAGGCTTGCCGTCGGGAGTCAGCGTGGTTTCCAGCAATTGCTGGTAAAGCGCCGAGGCGCCTTGCGACTGGCTGCTCTGGTATTTCTGGTAGGCCTGCCAGCCGAACACGATGACCAGCGCCAACAGGCCGCCAGTGACCAGCGGCTTGCCGTTGCGCGTCCACCAGTCCTTCAAATCCGCCAGCTGTTCATCTTCGGTACTCGACACCCCAATACTCCTTAATCGCTAAATCGGCTGTTCGACAGCTTCAACCCTGCACGACGCAGGTGGCCAGGTGTGCAGCAAGCACATCCCAGGCAATACTTTGTTGTTCGCCCTGGCCACGCAGGGGTTTGAAACCTACCACTTGTTGGGCCAGTTCGTCGTCACCCAGGATCAGTGCGTACAGCGCACCGCTCTTGTCGGCTTTCTTGAACTGGCTCTTGAAGCTTCCACCGCCGGCATTGATTTGCAGGCGCAGGTTGGGCAACTGGTCGCGGATCCGCTCGCTCAATGACAAGGCTGCCAGTTCGGCGGCCTCACCAAAAGCGCACAGGTAGACGTCGACTTGACGGGACAGCTCTTGCGGAACCTTGTCCAAGGCTTCGAGCATCAACACCAGGCGCTCGATGCCCATGGCAAAGCCCACGCCTGGAGTCGGCTTGCCGCCCATCTGCTCCACCAGCCCGTCGTAACGGCCGCCGGCGCACACAGTGCCCTGGGCACCGAGCTTGTCGGTGACCCATTCGAAAACAGTCTTGCTGTAGTAATCCAGGCCACGAACCAACTTGGGGTTGATCACGTAGGGAATGCCGACGGCATCCAGGCGCGCCTTCAACCCTTCGAAATGCGCGCGGGATTCGTCGTCGAGGTAGTCGGCCATTTTCGGGGCGTCGACCAGCACCGCTTGGGTGTCGGCATTCTTGGTGTCGAGCACGCGCAGTGGGTTGGTCTTCAGACGGCGCTGGCTGTCTTCGTCCAGCTTGTCCAGGTGCGCGGAGAGAAACTCCACCAACGCTTCACGGTAGCGCCCACGGGATTCGCTGGTGCCCAGGCTGTTGAGCTCGAGCTTGACCGCATCGCGAAGACCCAGCTCGCCCCACAGGCGCCAGGTCATGACGATCAGCTCGGCATCGATGTCCGGGCCGTCGAGGTTGAACACTTCGAGACCGATCTGGTGGAACTGGCGATAACGGCCTTTCTGCGGGCGTTCGTGACGGAACATCGGGCCGACGTACCAGAGTTTCTGCACCTGGCCGCCGCCTGTGATGCCATGCTCGAGCACTGCACGCACGCAGGCCGCCGTGCCTTCAGGGCGCAGGGTCAGGGAGTCACCGTTGCGGTCGTCGAAGGTGTACATCTCCTTTTCGACGATGTCGGTCACTTCACCAATGGAGCGCTTGAACAGTTCGGTGAATTCGACGATGGGCATGCGGATCTGCCGGTAACCGTAGTTATCCAGCAAACGCGCCACGGTGCCTTCGAAATAGCGCCACAGGGGCGTCTGCTCGGGCAGGATGTCGTTCATGCCACGAATGGCTTGCAGAGACTTGCTCACAAAATTTCCTTAATTCGTTCGATCAGCCGCGCGCGATGACCGCTGCGTCGGCTTCGACCTTTTCGGCCGCTTTCTGGCGGATCAGCCGTTCCAGCTCATCCACCAGATTGTCATTCGTCAGTTTCTGCGACGGCTTGCCGTCGATGTAAATCAGGTTCGGCGTACCGCCAGTCAGGCCAATATGGGCCTCCTTGGCTTCGCCCGGCCCGTTGACCACGCAACCGATCACCGCGACATCCAGCGGCACCAGCAGGTCCTCAAGGCGCCCTTCCAGCTCGTTCATGGTCTTGACCACATCGAAGTTCTGCCGCGAGCAGCTCGGGCAGGCGATGAAGTTGATCCCACGGGAACGCAGGTGCAGGGACTTGAGGATGTCGTAGCCGACTTTCACTTCCTCGACCGGATCAGCCGCCAACGAGATGCGGATGGTATCGCCAATCCCTTCGGCGAGCAGCATACCGAGGCCGACGGCAGATTTCACCGTACCCGAGCGCAACCCACCGGCTTCAGTGATGCCCAAGTGCAACGGCTGAACGATTTCCTTGGCCAACAGACGGTAGGCTTCCACCGCCATGAACACGTCGGAAGCCTTCACGCTGACCTTGAAGTCCTGGAAATTCAGGCGTTCGAGGTGCTCGACGTGGCGCAGGGCCGACTCTACCAGCGCCGCGGGGGTCGGTTCGCCGTATTTCTTTTGCAGGTCTTTTTCCAGGGAACCGGCGTTCACGCCGATACGGATCGGAATGCCCCGGTCACGGGCGGCATCCACCACGGCGCGTACGCGGTCTTCGCGGCCTATGTTGCCCGGGTTGATACGCAGGCAATCCACACCCAGCTCGGCCACGCGCAAGGCAATGCGGTAGTCGAAGTGGATGTCGGCCACCAAGGGGACCTTGACCAATTGCTTGATCTTGCCGAACGCCTCGGCAGCGTCCATGTCCGGCACGGAAACCCGCACGATGTCGACACCGGCGGCCTCCAGGCGGTTAATCTGAGCGACCGTGGCGGCCACGTCGTTGGTGTCGCTGTTGGTCATGCTCTGCACAGCGATAGGCGCATCGCCGCCGACAGGCACGTTACCGACCCAGATCTTCCGGGATTCGCGACGCTTGATTGGAGATTCGCCGTGCATGACTTATTGACCCAACTTCAGGCGAGCGGTCTCGCCACTGGTGAACGGAGCGATGTCGACCGGCTGGCCGTTGTAGCTGACCTGCGCGCCACGGGCGTAACCCAGGCGTACAGCAAATGGCGGCTTGCCATTGATGGTGGTGCTGTCGCCCTTGCGCTTGAGGCCACTGAACAGCACTTTGCCGTTGCCATCGGTGACCTGCGTCCAGCAGTCGGCAACAAACTGAATCTGTACCTGGCCTTCACCCGCGACTGGCGCCGGAGCCGGAGCTGCAGGAGCGGCGGGGGCTGTCGGCGCGACTGGAGCGGCGTGGGTAGCAGGCGCAGCCGGCGCTGGTGTGCTCGGCGCGGCAGGTGCAGCGGCAATCGGTGCTCCGCCTGTGGCCGGGGCAGCTGGCGCGGTCGGCGCGGGAGCAGGAACAGCCGGCTCAGCGCCCCCTTCGGCGTCCGCATCGTCCTGGCCTTGAGGCAGCGCCAGCGCGGTTTCGCCTTCGGCCTGGCCTTCGACTACAGCCTGGTCTTCCGGCTCGTCCAGCGGATGAATCTGGGTAGTGCCGTCCGCGCCTTCGACTTCGACATGCTCAGGGTTCATGGCGACCGGTTCCTTGTTGCGCAAGGAAGCCTGGTCTTGCCACCAGACAAAACCGCCGCCAATCACACCGATCAGCAACAATAGGCTGACGATCCGCAAAATGGTGTGGGAAACCCGCACCGGCTCTTCGATGCGACCCAGGCTGTGCACGCTGCTGCCTTGGGCGTCGGAACCGGTGTACTGGTCGAATTGCTGGACCAGGACGGTCTGGTCCATGCCAAGCAATTTGGCATAGGCGCGGATGTAGCCCCGGGCGAAGGTATGCCCCGGCAGTTTATCGAACGCGCCCGCTTCCAGATTGCTCAGGGAAGTCACGGTGAGATTGAGCTTGAGGGCCACTTCGGCCAGCGACCAACCATTGCTTTCGCGGGCTTGACGCAGGGTCTCACCGGGGTTTACGCGAGTCGCTGCTACAACTTCGGGATGCGCCGCTTTCATCATTGCTCCGACAGGTATTGCTGATATTCCGGCGTACCGGGATAGAGTCTTTTGAGTTGCAGGCCATAACTTGCAGCCTTGTCGCGATCTTCAAACACGTGTGCCAACCGAACACCGAGCAATAGACTACGTGCATTTTGCTCACTCAGCAGGCTAAAACGCTCGTAGTAGTCGCGCGCGGGCACATAATGCCTGTCTTCGTAAGACAACTCAGCCATTTCCAGCAAGGCTCGCGGTTGCTGACGGTTGAGCCGTAGTGCCTTTTCCAACTGCTGGCGCGCCAGGTCACGCTGGCCGAGCTGCGCAGCCGTCATGCCAAGGTTCTCGAAAACCCGCGAACGCTCAGGATAAAGGGTATCGGCGGCAGCCTGCTCGAAACGCTCGTAGGCGTCCTTGTAGCGTTTCTGCTCGAAAAGAAAACTGCCGTAGTTGTTCAGGATCCGTGCATCTTGCGGCCGACCGGACAGCGCCTTGCGAAAGTGCTCGTCGGCCAGCTCGGGTTCCATCTCCGCCTGGAACACCAACGCCAGGGCCGCGTTGGCATCCGGGTCGGAACTGTCCAGCTCCAGGGCTTTCTTGAGCGGGACCTTGGCCCGCTCGGTCATGCCCTGTTGCAGGTAGCCAATGCCCAATTGCACATAGGCCACACGTGCCTCGTCGCGCCCCTTGCTGGTCTTCATCGGGTTGTAGTCACCCGACAGGACACAACCGGAACAAAGGCCGGCTAACAGCAAAACGAGCGCGAAGCGCAGGGACATAGAGTTCCTCTCTTAGTGACTGTTCGCAGCGTTTTGCACCGCATCGTCGGAGGCGTTCAATTCACGCACGGCAATGTAGCGTTCGCTGCGACGGGTGCGATCCAGCACCTGTCCTACCAATTGGCCACATGCGGCATCGATGTCTTCGCCGCGAGTGGTACGCACGGTGACGTTGAAGCCAGCGTGGTGAAGCTGATCCTGGAAGCGACGAATCGCGTTGTTGCTCGGACGCTCGTAGCCGGAATGCGGGAACGGGTTGAACGGGATCAGGTTGATCTTGCATGGGATGTTCTTGAGCAGTTCGATCATCTCGACTGCGTGCTCGACCTTGTCGTTCACATCCTTGAGCAAGGTGTACTCGATTGTCAGCACACGTTTTTCGCCCAGGGACGACATGTAGCGCTGGCACGACTCGAGCAGCATCTTAAGCGGATACTTCTTGTTGATCGGCACCAATTGGTTACGCAATGCGTCATTGGGTGCGTGCAGCGACAACGCCAGGGAGACGTCGATGTGCTTGGCCAGCTCATCGATCATCGGCACCACGCCCGAGGTGGACAAGGTCACCCGGCGCTTGGAGATGCCGTAGCCCAGGTCATCCATCATCAGGTGCATGGCCGCGATGACGTTGTCAAAGTTCAGCAGCGGCTCACCCATGCCCATCATCACCACGTTGGTGATGGCACGGTCGACGGTCGCCGGGACGCTGCCAAAGGATTTGTTGGCAATCCACACTTGGCCGATCACTTCGGCGGCGGTGAGGTTGCTATTGAAGCCTTGCTTGCCGGTGGAGCAGAAACTGCAATCCAGGGCACAGCCTGCCTGGGACGAAACGCACAAAGTGCCGCGTTTGCCCTGGGGAATGTACACGGTCTCGACGCAGCTGCCGGACGCCACGCGCACCACCCACTTACGGGTGCCGTCGCTGGAAATGTCCTCGCTGACCACTTCGGGACCACGAATTTCAGCAACAGCCTTGAGCTTTTCACGCAAGGCCTTGCTGACGTTCGTCATGGCGTCGAAATCGTCGACGCCAAAGTGGTGAATCCATTTCATCACCTGGCCGGCACGGAAACGCTTCTCCCCGATTGAGTCGAAGAATTTTTCCATTTCCTGTTGGGTAAGCCCCAGCAGGTTGGTTTTAACAGTCGATGTAGTCATGGATTCACCTTCGCTCTTAAGCCAATGCTTAGCGAGCGGTTACTTCAGTAGCAGCGAAAAAGTAAGCGATTTCGCGGGCAGCAGCGGCTTCGGAATCCGAACCGTGAACGGCGTTGGCGTCGATGGACTCGGCGAAGTCAGCACGGATGGTGCCGGCAGCGGCTTCTTTAGGGTTGGTAGCGCCCATCAGCTCACGGTTGCGAGCGATGGCGTTTTCGCCTTCCAGCACCTGAACGACAACCGGACCGGAAGTCATGAAGGCAATCAGTTCACCGAAGAAACCGCGCTCGCTGTGCTCAGCGTAGAAGCCTTCGGCTTCGGCTTTGGACAGTTGCTTCATTTTCGAAGCTACAACGCGCAGGCCAGCGTCTTCGAAACGGGTAACGATCTTGCCGATCACGTTTTTAGCAACGGCGTCAGGCTTGATGATGGAGAAAGTACGTTGAACAGCCATGGTGTAACTCCAGAAACGGTAATTTGCGAAAAATTAAACCCGCGAATTATACGCGGGTTCAGGGGTATTGCCTAACCTGCCAGGTCGATCAGTCGATTTCGTCGATCCAGAGCGTCTGGACCGCTTCCAAGACCTTCTCGCCACAACGGCCAGAGGCATTGTCGAAATCGGGTAGCTCCATAATCCAGCGCTGCAAATCGACAAAATTCACAGTCAGCGGATTCACGTCCGGCTTCGCTTCGGCCAATTCTTCAGCGATGCGCTGTACATCATTCCAACCATAGCTCATGACAGTGTCACCATCAGTGCGGCGCTTCGGCCGCATGGTTAAGCGAATATTTCGGGATTTCGACGACGAGGTCTTCGGTGCCAACCTTGGCCTGGCACGTCAGGCGCGACGTCGGCTCCAGGCCCCACGCCTTATCAAGATAGTCCTCTTCCAGCTCATCGGCCTCGTTCAGCGAATCGAAACCCTCACGGATAACGCAGTGGCACGTGGTGCAGGCACAGACGCCGCCACAGGCGCTCTCGATCTCGATGTGATTGTCGTGGGCCACTTCGAGAATGGACTTGCCGGTTTCGGCCTCTACCACCATACCGTCCGGGCAGTGCTCGGCGTGTGGCAGAAAAATGATCTGCGGCATCAGTTATTCCTCGATTTCATTCAGGTTGCGCCCCGCCAGGGCGGATTTAACCGTCGAGTCCAGGCGGCGGGCAGCAAAGGCATCGGTGACCTGCGACAGACGCTTGGTCTGCTGCTCGATGGCATAGCCATCGGTGCCTTTGATCAATTCGGACAGTTCTTGCATCTGCAGCTCGATGACCATGCGTTCTTCGGCATCCAGCAAGCGCTCGCCGTCGGCTTCAAGAGCCCCTTGCACGGCTTCGACCAGGCGCTGGGCGTCGACCTGCTGCTCACGCAGCACGCGAGCGACCTTGTCGTCATTGGCATGCTGGAACGAATCCTTGAGCATCTTGGCGATTTCACCATCGGTCAGGCCGTAGGACGGCTTGACCTGGATGCTCGCCTCGACGCCCGAACCCAGCTCGCGGGCGGAGACATTGAGCAAACCGTCGGCATCGACCTGGAAGGTCACGCGAATTTTCGCCGCGCCAGCGACCATGGCCGGGATGCCACGCAATTCGAAGCGGGCCAGGGAACGGCAGTCGCTGATCAGCTCACGCTCGCCTTGCAGCACGTGAATCATCATGGCCGACTGGCCGTCTTTATAGGTGGTGAAGTCTTGGGCGCGGGCAACGGGGATGGTGGTGTTGCGCGGGATCACCTTCTCCATCAGGCCGCCCATGGTTTCCAGACCCAAGGACAACGGAATCACGTCGAGCAGCAGCAGTTCGCCGCCCTCGCGCTTGTTGCCGGCCAGGGTATCGGCCTGGATCGCCGCGCCAATGGCGACCACCTGGTCCGGGTCGATTTCGGTCAGCGGCTGGCGACCAAAGGCTTCGGCAACAGCTTCACGAACGCGCGGCACACGGGTCGAACCGCCAACCATGACCACCGCTTTAACATCTTCGAGCTCAACGCCTGAATCACGTACCGCACGGCGGCAAGCCTTGAGGCTGCGGGCGACCATCGGCTCGATCAGCGCATCG
This sequence comes from Pseudomonas sp. Q12-87, assembly GCF_001269755.1. Classification (NCBI taxonomy): domain Bacteria; kingdom Pseudomonadati; phylum Pseudomonadota; class Gammaproteobacteria; order Pseudomonadales; family Pseudomonadaceae; genus Pseudomonas; species Pseudomonas sp. Q12-87. The sequence continues at coordinate 73,598 of NZ_LHVI01000029.1, forward strand.
AACGCTTCGCGCGTCAGTGAGGCTTTCCAATCACCGTAGGCCACTTCGACGGTCGCGGCATCGGTCAGCGCTTCCTTGGCGGCACAGGCGGTTTGCAGCAAGTGACGCTGGGCACCCGGATCGAGATCGGCGGACAGGCCCGCTTGTTCGATGATCCAGCCGGCAATGGCATGGTCGAAGTCATCGCCGCCCAGGGCGCTGTCGCCGCCGGTGGCCAGGACTTCGAAGACGCCGCCAGTCAGGCGCAGGATGGAAATATCGAAAGTACCGCCGCCCAGGTCGTAGATGGCAACCAGGCCTTCAGCGTGCTGGTCCAGGCCATACGCCACGGCAGCAGCGGTCGGCTCGTTGAGCAGGCGCAGTACATTGAGGCCGGCCAGCTTCGCCGCGTCCTTGGTGGCTTGACGCTGGGCGTCGTCGAAATAGGCCGGGACGGTGATGACCGCGCCGACCAGTTCGCCACCCAATGCCGCTTCGGCGCGCTGACGCAAGACTTTGAGGATGTCTGCCGACACTTCCACCGGGCTTTTCGGGCCCTGGACGGTTTCGATGAACGGCATGTGGGATTCGCCGCCGACGAAGCGGTACGGCAGTTGCTCGCCCAATTGCTTGACGTCGGACAGACCACGACCCATCAAGCGCTTGACCGAGACAATGGTGTTCAACGGGTCGGTGGCGGCGGCCAGCTTGGCCGACTCGCCCACTTCGACGCGATCGGCGTGATAGCGCACGGCGGACGGCAGGATCACCTGCCCGCGCTCATCGGCCAGCGGTTCGGAAAGACCGCTGCGCAAGGCAGCGACCAGGGAATTGGTAGTACCCAAGTCGATCCCGACAGCCAGGCGACGCTGGTGCGGTTGTGGACTTTGGCCGGGTTCGGCGATCTGCAGTAGGGCCATCGTAATCAGGACTTATCTGTAATCAGGCGTGCGACCGGAGCGGCACTGGGTTAATCGTCGAGGCGCTCTTCGAGCTGGCGCACTTCGTAGGTGAGCTTGTCGAGGAACTGCATGCGCCGCATCAGGCGTTCGGCCTGTTCGCGTTGCGCGGCATCGTTCCAGCAGGCTGCGAAGCTTTCGTTCAGTTCTTGCTGGGCGTCTTTCAAGCGCCGCTTGAATACCGCGACACCGGCCAGGTCGGCGCTGTCCTGCAGGTCCTCGAGTTCTTCGCGCCATTGCATCTGCTGCAAAAGAAACTCGGGATCGTGGACCGTGACCTCCAGAGGCAACTCATGACCGCTGATGGCGAGCAGGTAGCGCGCGCGCTTGGCCGGGTGCTTGAGTGTCTGGTAGGCCTCGTTGAGGTTCGCCGACTGCTCAAGCGCCCGCCGCTGCTCAGCTTCGGAGGCATCGGCAAAACGGTCCGGGTGGACACCACGGGCCAATTCCAGGTAACGCGCCGACAACTGGTCGAGGTCCAGCTGGAAAGCAGGCTGCAACTGGAACAACGCAAAATGACAAGGAGTACCCACAAGCTGCCTCAGATGTTGAAGCTTTCGCCGCAGCCACATTCACCGCGCACGTTGGGGTTGTTGAACTTGAAGCCTTCGTTCAACCCTTCCTTGACGAAATCCAGTTCAGTGCCGTCCAGGTACGTCAGGCTTTTCGGGTCGATGATCACTTTCTGACCATGACTTTCGAATACCTGATCGTCTTCGCCCACTTCGTCGACGAATTCCAGCACATAGGCAAGGCCAGAGCAGCCCGTGGTGCGAACACCCAGGCGGATACCCTCGCCCTTGCCGCGCCCTGCAAGGGAGCGCTGGATATGGTTAGCTGCCGCTTCTGTCATCTGGATAGCCATGGAAACTCCTTACCGTTACGCGGATCAGATCAAGCCTTTCTTCTGCTTGTAATCGCGAACGGCAGCCTTGATGGCGTCTTCAGCGAGTACCGAGCAGTGGATCTTCACTGGCGGCAGGGCCAGTTCTTCGGCCAGCTGGGTGTTCTTGATGGTTTCGGCTTCATCAAGGGTCTTGCCCTTCATCCACTCGGTGGCCAGGGAGCTGGACGCAATGGCGGAACCGCAGCCGTAGGTCTTGAACTTGGCGTCTTCGATGATGCCTTGCTCGTTGACCTTGATCTGCAGGCGCATCACGTCGCCGCACGCCGGGGCGCCGACCATGCCGGTGCCGACATCAGGATCCTGCGCGTCCATCTTGCCGACGTTGCGCGGGTTCTCGTAGTGGTCGATGACCTTTTCGCTATATGCCATTTGCTTCAATCCTCATCAGTGGAGTCGCTCTGGTGGCGACTTCTCAGTGCGCCGCCCATTCGATTTTCGAAATGTCGACGCCGTCTTTGTACATGTCCCACAGCGGCGACAGAGCGCGCAGCTTGGTAACGGCCTCGCAGACTTTCTGCGCGGCGTAATCGATTTCTTCTTCGGTGGTGAAGCGGCCGAAGGTGAAGCGGATCGAACTGTGCGCCAATTCGTCGTTGCGGCCCAGGGCGCGCAATACGTAGGAAGGCTCCAGCGATGCCGAGGTGCAGGCCGAACCGGACGACACGGCCAGATCCTTGAGCGCCATGATCAGCGACTCGCCTTCAACGTAGTTGAAGCTCAGGTTCAGGTTGTGCGGTACGCGGGCGATCATGCTGCCGTTGACGTAGAGCTCTTCGAGGTGCTCGACCTGCTTGAAGAAACGGTCGCTCAAGGCCTTGATGCGCACGTTTTCGGCAGCCATGTCTTCCTTGGCTACGCGGAAGGCTTCGCCCATGCCGACGATCTGGTGGGTCGCCAGGGTGCCGGAACGCATGCCACGTTCGTGACCGCCACCGTGCATGGTCGCTTCGATGCGAACACGCGGCTTGCGGCTCACGTACAACGCGCCGATGCCTTTAGGGCCGTAGGTCTTGTGTGCCGAGAACGACATCAGGTCGACTTTGAGCTTGGACAGGTCGATGTCGACCTTGCCAGTGGACTGGGCCGCATCGACGTGGAACAGGACGCCTTTGGAGCGGGTCAGCTCGCCAATGGCTTCGATGTCGTTGATGGTGCCGATTTCGTTGTTCACGTGCATGATCGAAACCAGGATCGTATCGTCGCGCAGCGCGGCTTCGATCATGGCTGGGGTGATCAGGCCGTCTTCGCCCGGCTCGATGTAGGTGACTTCGAAGCCTTCACGCTCCAGTTGGCGCATGGTGTCCAGGACAGCCTTGTGCTCGACCTTGGAGGTGATCAGGTGCTTGCCCTTGGTGTGGTAGAAGTGCGCGACACCCTTGATGGCCAGGTTGTCGGACTCGGTGGCACCAGAGGTCCAGACGATTTCACGCGGGTCGGCGTTGACCAGGTCAGCGACTTGGCGACGAGCGTTTTCGACCGACTCTTCAGCCTTCCAGCCAAATACGTGGGAGCGGGACGCCGGGTTACCGAAGTTCCCGTCGACCAGCAGGCATTCGCTCATTTTTTGCGCGACACGCGGATCAACCGGGGTGGTCGCAGAGTAATCAAGGTAAATCGGCAATTTCATGGACTCTCTCCTAAATCAGGCTGGCTGGCGTTCCGCTTGCTCTGCGGCAGTCATTCGACGGCGGACGCTTCAATCTTGTCCAGGTGCGGCGCCTTGCTGTTGCAACGGCGCTGGTCCTGACGCTGGGCTACTTCTTGCACCTCACGGCGAGTTACAAGGTCAGCCAAGCTGATACCGCTTAGAAATTCGTGGATCTGCAGGCTGAGGTCGCACCACAAGTGGTGGGTCAGGCAAGTATCGCCGCCATGGCAGTCGCCAAGGCCCTGGCATTTGGTCGCATCGACCGATTCGTTTACGGCATCGATCACCTGGGCGACCTGGATGCCTTGCATGTCACGCGACAGCTGGTAGCCGCCACCGGGACCGCGAACGCTGGAGACCAGGTTGCTGCGGCGCAGCTTGGCGAACAGCTGTTCAAGGTAAGACAGGGAAATGCCCTGGCGCTCGGAGATATCGGCCAGGGACACCGGCCCGTGCTGCGCATGCAATGCAAGATCCAGCATCGCGGTCACGGCGTATCGGCCTTTTGTAGTCAGTCGCATGGACAATTACCACGGAGTTTCGGAATGGAGGCGAGTATGCAATTCCCGAGTATTTAAGTCAAGTATAAGACCTAGCGCATTACTCGGGTTTACCCGCGAAAGAGCGCGCGCATGATATCAAAGGTAGGCGACTAACGACCAGCTATACCGCGTTATCGTTCTTCGCGGGCAAGCCCGCTCCCACAGGGATCTCTGGCGAGAACACAACTCATGTACGACGCAGATCCAATGTGGGAGCGAGCTTGCTCGCGATGAGGCCAGCAGGGTTTCAGCTGGCCTGGCTTTCATCCTTGTCCTTCACACACGCAAAGTCTTCTTCGCGCAGCTCAGGCAAGTCCTTGGCGCAGTAATTACTGCCCAAGTCCTTCAGGGCGCCGCACATCCCCTCCAAACGCCCATCGACGGCCTGCAGGTGATCGAGCAACTGATTGATGGCGCGAGCGACCGGGTCGGGCATGTCTTCGCCAACACCGTAGGCATCGAAGCCGATTTTCTCGGCCATGGCCTTGCGCCGGGCGTCTTGCTCATCATCGGACTTGACAATGATTCGCCCCGGAATGCCCACCACGGTCGCGCCGGGCGGCACAGCCTTGGTGACCACGGCATTGGAACCGACTTTCGCCCCAGCGCCGACGGTGAACGGACCGAGCACCTTGGCGCCCGCGCCCACCACCACACCGTCTTCCAGGGTCGGGTGGCGCTTGCCTTTGTTCCAACTGGTGCCGCCGAGGGTCACGCCCTGGTACAGGGTCACGTCGTCGCCAATTTCGGCGGTTTCGCCAATGACGATGCCCATGCCATGATCAATGAAGAACCGACGACCGACCTTGGCGCCTGGATGAATCTCGATACCGGTCAGCCAGCGACCGAAGTTCGAGACCAGCCGCGCCAGCCACTTCCAGCCCATATTCCACAAGGCGCCAGACAGGCGATGGATCCAGATCGCGTGCATACCCGGATAGCAGGTCAGCACTTCAAAGGCATTGCGCGCCGCCGGGTCACGATGGAAAACGCTTTGGATATCTTCACGCAAACGTTCGAACATTTTATTTCTTCCGCTTAATCAGCTCGCCACGGGCCGCCTTCTGGGTTTCCGTGAGGATGCCGCGCAATATATTCATCTCCGCCCGGCTGACCGAGCTTCGTCCGTACAACCGACGCAGGCGCGCCATCAAGTGCCGCGGCTTTTCCGGGTCGAGGAATTCGATGTCCACCAGGGTCTGTTCCAGGTGTTCAAAGAATCGTTCCAACTCGTCCATGGTCGCCAGTGTCTCACTGCGCGGCGACGTGACCTCGGTTTTTTCGACTTTGCTGGGCTTGCCTTCGGCTGCCAGCCAAGCCATGCGCACTTCATAGCTCAACACCTGCACCGCCGCCCCGAGGTTCAAGGAACTGAACTCGGGATCGGAAGGGATATGCACGTGAAAGTGACATCGCTGCAGCTCGTCGTTGGTCAGGCCGGAATCTTCACGACCGAACACCAGGGCGATCTCAAAACCTTGCGCGGCCTCCTCGACCACTTTGGTGCCGCATTCGCGGGGATCGAGCAGCGGCCAGGGGATACGGCGGTCGCGGGCGCTGGTGCCGAGCACCAGGTTGCACCCCACCAAGGCGTCTTCCAGGGTGGCGACGACCTGGGCATTGGCCAGGATGTCACCGGCACCGGAAGCCCGGGCGTCAGCCTCGTGATGAGGAAACAAGCGCGGTTCGACCAGCACCAGGCGCGACAGGCCCATGTTCTTCATGGCCCGCGCCGCTCCGCCGATGTTACCCGGATGGCTGGTATTGACCAGGACGACACGAATGTTCTGCAACAAGGGAGGCGCTCTCGAACACGATAAAGGGAGCAAATCTTACATAAGCACCTACCGTTAAGCTATGAAAGCGAACACCAACCTTCTCCTCGGAAAACTTTCTGATAGAATGCGCGGCTTTCTTTAACAACCTTAGGTGACACATCCATGCAGCCCATGCTGAATATCGCGCTGCGCGCCGCCCGCAGCGCCAGTGAACTGATCTTCCGCTCCATCGAGCGCCTGGATACCATCAAGGTCGATGAAAAAGACGCCAAGGACTACGTGTCCGAGGTTGATCGCGCCGCCGAGCAAAAAATCGTCGACGCCCTGCGCAAGGCTTACCCGAACCACTCCATCCTCGGTGAAGAGACTGGCATGCACGCCGGTACCGGCATCGAAGGCGAAGAATACCTGTGGATCATCGATCCGCTGGACGGCACCACCAACTTCCTGCGCGGCATCCCTCACTTCGCTGTCAGCATCGCCTGCAAATACCGTGGTCGCCTGGAACACGCCGTTGTGCTGGACCCGGTTCGCCAGGAAGAATTCACCGCCAGCCGTGGCCGTGGCGCCCAGTTGAACGGTCGTCGCCTGCGCGTCAGCGGCCGTACCAGCCTGGACGGTGCCCTGCTGGGCACTGGCTTCCCGTTCCGTGATGACCAGATGGATAACCTGGACAACTACCTGGGCATGTTCCGCGCGCTGGTCGGCCAAACCGCCGGCATCCGCCGCGCCGGTGCCGCCAGCCTGGACTTGGCTTATGTGGCTGCGGGTCGTTTCGATGCATTTTGGGAATCGGGCCTGTCCGAATGGGACATGGCTGCAGGCGCCCTGCTGATCCAGGAAGCCGGCGGCTTGGTGAGCGACTTCACCGGCGGTCACGACTTCCTTGAAAAGGGCCACATCGTTGCCGGTAACACCAAATGCTTCAAGGCTGTACTTACCGCCATCCAGCCGCATTTGCCGGCTTCGCTGAAGCGCTAAGCAACTCGGCTACAGAAAAAGCACCTTTCGGGGTGCTTTTTTTATGCCTGCGATTACACCACTAAACAACCTGTGGCGAGGGAGCTTGCTCCCGCTGGGCTGCGTAGCGGCCCCAAGATTTTACGGTCGCTGTGCAACCGAGCGGGAGCAAGCTCCCTCGCCACAATGGATTACATCCAAGAACATCGAGGCAAGCTGAACCCCCGCTTTCGCGGGCAAGCCCGCTCCCACAAGGATGGGGGGATGTCCGAAATCCGAGCACAAAAAAAGCACCCCGAAGGGTGCTTCTTTTTAGCGGTTGGATTACTGAGCCGGTTCGTTCTGGCCCAGGATCAGTTGGCCTTCTTTGTTCACCGGGATTTGGTTGCCCGGGTCGCGGTCCATGCGGACCTTGCCTTCTTTGCCGTCGAGCATGTAGCGAACGTCGTAGCCTACAACCTTGTCGCTGATGTCATTGACGGTGTTGCAGCGCGTTTGGGTCGTGGTGTAAGTGTCGCGCTCCTGCATCCCTTCCTGAATCTTGTTACCGGCATAACCGCCGCCGGCCGCACCCGCCACGGTGGCGATTTTCTTGCCGGTGCCGCCACCGACCTGGTTGCCCAACAGGCCACCGGCCAGGGCGCCGATCACGGTGCCGGCGATCTGGTGCTGGTCCTGGACTGGCTTCTGCCGGGTCACGGTGACGTCCTTGCACACCTCACGCGGAGTCTTGATTTGAGTCTTGACCGGCTCCACGGCCAGTACTTGCGCAGACTCAGGGCCACTTTTTACCAAGCTGTAGGTGGCGACCGCACCACCGGCTGTTACACCGACAGCACCCAATACCGCACCAACCAGCATCGATTTGTTCACTTGAACCTCCAGGGCATCACAAGCGGATTAATCCGCGCTTCTCCCAGCCTTGGAGCATAAAAAAAGGCGCGAGTTCAACTCGCGCCTTTTCAGCAGTGACGGAAGGAGCAACAGGCCTTACGGACGGTCGTCCACCTCTGTCTCCACGGCTGCAGGAGGAATCAGATCCTCAGTGCTCAGGTTCAGCCAGATCAACACAACGTTGGCGATATAGATCGACGAGTAGGTACCCGCCAATACACCGATGAACAGCGCGACGGAGAAGCCGAACAGGTTGTCGCCGCCAAAGAACAGCAGCGCCGCGATCGCCAGCAGGGTAGAGATCGACGTCGCCATGGTCCGCAGCAGGGTCTGGGTGGTCGAGATGTTGATGTTCTCGATCAAGGACGCCTTGCGCAGCACACGGAAGTTCTCGCGCACCCGGTCGAACACCACGATGGTGTCGTTGAGCGAGTAACCGATGATCGCCAACACCGCCGCCAGCACCGTCAAGTCGAAGGTGATCTGGAAGAACGACAGGATGCCCACGGTCACGATCACGTCGTGGATCAGCGAAACGATGGCGCCCACCGCGAACTTCCACTGAAAGCGGAAGGCCAGGTAGATCAGGATGCCGCCCAGCGCCATCAGCATGCCGAGGCCGCCCTGGTCGCGCAGTTCTTCACCCACTTGCGGGCCGACGAACTCGACGCGCTTGACCTTTGCCGGGTTGTCGCCGCCAGCCTTCTGCAAGGCCTCGGCTACCTGGTGACCCAGCTGCGGGTCTTCACCCGGCATGCGCACCAGCAGGTCGGTGGTCGCACCGAAGCTCTGCACGATGGCATCGCTGTAGCCCGAGGTCGCCAGCTGCTCACGCACCTTGGTGACATCGGCCGGACGCTCGTAGGTCAGCTCGATGAGCGTACCGCCGGTGAAGTCCAGGCCGTAGTTCAGGCCCTTGTGGAACCAGCTGAACAACGCCAGCACAGTAAGGAACAATGTGACGCCGAACGCAACGTTGCGAACGCCCATGAAGTTGATTGTACGTAACATGGCAGCCCCTTAAATCCACAACTTCTTGAAGTCACGACCGCCAAAGATCAGGTTGACCATTGCGCGGGTCACCATGATGGCTGTGAACATCGAGGTAAAGATCCCGAGGGACATGGTCACTGCGAAGCCCTTGACCGGGCCGGTGCCCATGGCGAAGAGAATCCCGCCGACCAGCAACGTGGTCAGGTTGGCGTCGAGAATCGCGGTGAATGCCCGGCCGAAGCCTTCGTTGATCGCACGTTGAATCGTCATGCCCGCGGCGATCTCTTCACGTATCCGCGAGAAGATCAGCACGTTGGCGTCCACCGCCATACCCATGGTCAACACGATACCGGCGATACCCGGCAGGGTCAGCGTAGCGCCCAGCAGCGACATCAGGGCCAACAGCATCACCATGTTCACCGCCAGCGCGACGGTGGCGATGATGCCGAAGAAGCGGTAGATGGCGATGATGAACAGCGAGACGAACAGCATGCCCCACAACGACGCATCGATACCCTTGGTGATGTTGTCGGCACCCAGGCTCGGGCCGATGGTGCGCTCTTCAGCGAAGTACATCGGTGCAGCCAGGCCACCGGCACGCAGCAGCAGGGCCAGTTCCGAGGATTCACCCTGGCCGTTCAGGCCGGTGATGCGGAACTGGCTGCCCAACGGCGACTGGATGGTCGCCAGGCTGATGATCTTCTTCTCTTCCTTGAAGGTCTGCACCGCGACGTCTTTCTCGACACCGTCGACCACTTGCTTGGTGTAGGTGGTAGTCGGCTTCTGCTCGATAAAGATCACCGCCATGCTGCGACCGACGTTGCTGCGCGTGGCGCGGCTCATCAGCTCGCCGCCGTGGCCATCCAGGCGAATGTTCACCTGCGGACGACCCTGCTCATCGAAGCCGGCCTTGGCGTCGGTCACCTGGTCACCGGTAATGATCAGGCCGCGCTCGATCTGCGCCGCCGGGCGATTGCCCTCGCGGAACTCGAAGCTTTCGGTCGTGGCCTTGGAAGCACCCGGCTCAGCGCCGAGGCGGAATTCCAGGTTGGCGGTCTTGCCGAGGATACGCTTGGCTTCGGCGGTGTCTTGCACGCCTGGCAGCTCAACCACGATGCGGTTGGCGCCCTGGCGCTGCACGATTGGCTCGGCCACACCCAGCTCGTTGACGCGGTTACGCACCGTGGTCAAGTTCTGCTTGATGGAGTATTCACGGATTTCCGCCAGCTTGGCCGGGGTCATCGCCAGACGCAGCACCGCCTGACCATTGAGGTCGGCCGGCACAACATCGAAATCGTTGAAGTTCTTGCGGATCAGGCTGCGGGCCTGCTCGCGGGTATCGGTATCGCTGAAGCCCAGCTGAATGGCACCGTCGAGTTGCGGCAGGCTGCGATAACGCACGCGCTCTTTGCGCAACAGGCTCTTGACGTCGCCTTCGTAGACTTTCATCCGCGCGTCGAGGGCTTTTTCCATGTCCACTTCCAGCAGGAAGTGCACACCGCCGGACAAGTCCAGGCCCAGCTTCATCGGGTGCGCGCCGAGCTTGCGCAGCCATTGCGGAGTGGTCTGGGCCAGGTTCAAGGCTACGACGTAATCGTCGCCCATGGTTTTGCGCACCACGTCCTTGGCCGGCAGCTGGTCTTCAGCCTTGACCAGGCGCAACAGGCCACCCTTGCCGTTTTCGGCGATGGTTGCAGCCTTGACTTCGATCCCGGCGGCCTTGAGCGCAGCGCTCGAACGGTCCAGGTCAGCCTGGGTGACCTGCAGCGCAGTGCTTGCGCCACTGACCTGAATGGCCGGGTCATCCGGGTAAAGATTGGGAGCGGAATAAATCAGACCGACCGCCAGCACCGCCAGGATCAGTACATATTTCCACAGAGGGTATTTGTTCAGCATCACGCCGCCCGCTTATGACGCGGGGCGCCTTGCGCGCCCCGTCGATTGAATAGAAGTTTGAAACCTTAGATCGCTTTCAGCGTGCCTTTTGGCAGCGTGGCCGCGATAGCGCCCTTCTGGAACTTCATTTCAACAGTGTCGGACACTTCCAGTACCACGAAGTCATCGGCCACTTTGGTGATCTTGCCAGCGATGCCGCCGGTGGTGACCACTTCGTCGCCCTTCTGCAGGCTGCCCAGCAGATTCTTCTGCTCTTTGGCGCGCTTGGCCTGTGGACGCCAGATCATCAGGTAGAAGATCACCAGGAAGCCGACCAGGAAAATCCACTCGAAACCGCCGCCCATAGGACCGGCAGCAGGTGCAGCCGCGTCAGCCATGGCATTAGAGATAAAAAAGCTCATTTAGCACTCCAGTTGCAAGTATTGAATCTAGGGATCGGAAAACTCAGTCCAAGGGCGGAACAGGCAACCCGCGCTTGGCATAGAAGGCCTCGACAAAGGCGGCCAATGTACCCTGTTGAATAGCCTCGCGCAAACCAGCCATAAGCACCTGGTAATGGCGCAAATTGTGGATGGTATTCAACATGCTACCCAGCATTTCGCCGCACTTGTCCAAATGATGCAGATAAGCACGGGAGAAGTTCTGGCACGTGTAGCAGTCGCAGGTCGGATCCAGCGGCGAATCATCATGGCGATGGAACGCGTTACGGATCTTCAGCACGCCCGTGTCGATGAACAGATGCCCATTGCGGGCATTACGGGTTGGCATCACGCAATCGAACATGTCCACCCCGCGGCGCACACCCTCAACCAGATCTTCCGGTTTGCCAACGCCCATAAGGTAACGAGGTTTGTCAGCGGGCATCTGGCCCGGCAGGTAATCGAGCACCTTGATCATTTCATGCTTGGGCTCGCCCACCGACAAACCGCCGATGGCCAGGCCGTCGAAGCCGATCTTGTCCAAGCCTTCAAGGGAACGCATGCGCAGGTCCTGGTGCATGCCGCCCTGGACGATGCCGAACAGCGCCGCCGTGTTGTCGGCATGGGCGTTCTTGGAGCGCTGGGCCCAGCGCAACGACAGCTCCATGGACACCCGCGCCACGTCTTCATCGGCCGGGTACGGCGTGCATTCGTCGAAGATCATCACAATGTCCGAGCCCAGGTCGCGCTGCACCTGCATCGACTCTTCCGGCCCCATGAACACCTTGGCGCCATCCACCGGCGAGGCGAAGGTCACGCCCTCCTCCTTGATCTTGCGCATCGCACCGAGGCTGAACACCTGGAAACCGCCGGAGTCGGTCAGGATCGGGCCTTTCCACTGCATGAAATCGTGCAAGTCACCGTGGGCCTTGATCACCTCGGTGCCCGGGCGCAACCACAGGTGGAAGGTGTTGCCGAGGATGATCTCCGCGCCGGTCGCGACGATGTCCCGTGGCAGCATACCCTTGACCGTGCCGTAGGTGCCCACCGGCATGAACGCGGGGGTTTCCACCGTACCGCGGGGGAAGGTCAGACGACCGCGACGAGCCTTGCCATCGGTGGCGAGCAACTCGAAGGACATGCGACAGGTGCGACTCATACTGTTTCCTCGGGTCCGCGTGGCGCGGGGTTACGGGTGATGAACATCGCATCACCGTAGCTGAAAAAGCGGTATCCATGCTCGACGGCGGCCTTGTAGGCGGCCATGGCTTCGGGATAACCGGCGAACGCCGAAACCAGCATCAACAGCGTGGATTCGGGCAAATGAAAATTGGTGACCAGGGCATCGACCACATGAAACGGCCGGCCCGGGTAGATAAAGATATCGGTGTCGCCACTGAACGGCTTGAGCACGCCATCGCGGGCGGCGCTTTCCAAGGAACGCACGCTGGTGGTCCCCACCGCCACCACCCGACCGCCACGCGCGCGACAAGCCGCCACTGCATCGACCACTTCCTGGCTGACTTCGAGCCATTCGTTGTGCATGTGGTGGTCTTCGATGCGCTCGACCCGCACCGGCTGGAACGTGCCAGCGCCGACGTGCAGCGTCACGAACGCGGTCTCCACGCCCTTGGCGGCAATCGCATCCAGCAACGGCTGATCAAAATGCAGCCCCGCCGTCGGCGCCGCCACCGCCCCCAGGCGTTCGGCGTACACGGTCTGATAACGCTCGCGGTCCGAACCTTCGTCCGGACGATCTATATAAGGAGGCAACGGCATATGCCCGACACGGTCGAGCAGCGGCAACACCTCTTCGGCAAACTCCAGCTCGAACAACGCATCATGCCGCGCCACCATCACCGCCTCGCCGCCGCCGTCGATGAGGATCGACGAACCCGGCTTGGGCGACTTGCTGGAGCGCACATGGGCCAGCACACGATGACTGTCCAGCACCCGCTCCACCAGAATCTCCAGCTTGCCGCCGGAGGCCTTCTGGCCAAACAACCGCGCCGGAATCACCCGGGTATTGTTGAACACCATCAAATCGCCCGGGCGCAAATGCTCAAGCAAATCAGTGAATTGACGGTGAGCCATGGCACCGCTGACCCCGTCCAGGGTCAACAGTCGACTGGCGCGACGCTCGGCCAGAGGGTGGCGAGCGATCAGCGAATCCGGGAGTTCGAAGGTAAAGTCAGCAACACGCATGATGGGGTTCGTCTAGCAGGGCCGGAAAGTCTAGCGGAATTATCAAAAATTCACCATGAAACGTGATTGACCAACGGTAGGCACCTCTCTATACTTCGCCGCCATTGAGCCCTGATGGCGGAATTGGTAGACGCGGCGGATTCAAAATCCGTTTTCGAAAGGAGTGGGAGTTCGAGTCTCCCTCGGGGCACCATCTTAAAGAAAGACCTTGAAATTCAAGGTCTTTTTTTTCGCCTGCAGGAAAGTAGTTTTTCGCGGCTAACGCAGATCCCAACCAATCCCCCACCCGCTTTTGTGGTGGGGGGGATAAATCACCGCTCCCCTTTGTGGCGAGGGGATTTATCCCCGCTGGGCCGCGAAGCGGCCCCAGAATACCCAACCTCATGGTGAGGAAGAGCGAGTGGTAAGGAAGAACCTGGGAGCAAGGAAGAACCCGGGGCGAGGGAGCTTGCTCCCGCTTGAGCGCAAAGCGCTCACAAAAATGTCACAGCCCCCACCGATGCTCCGCCTTGCAACGCCCAGTTGACCCACCGCCCCTCCTCACCCGCTGACAAAGGACTTCACCCCATGGAATTGCTACTGGAAACGGTCGCTCTTTACTCGCTGAAGCTGGCTTATGAGACGGAGGGGCATAGTCCGATTCTGCGGGATGATCCGTTGATGGGCGGGTGTGATCGGGAGGTTTTTGGGTTGTTGGTGCGCAGAGAAGACATCCAAGCTATCCAGGCGAAAGTGCAGCACTGCTTGGACTTGGCGCTGGAGGCGATTGGGGGAAGCAATACGATCTTGGGGCGGGAACTGAGTCGCTTGGCGGCGGATTTCGGCGCTGCTCGGGCAATGAAGCAGCTTGACGCTCCCCTCATAGCACTTAGGGATTATCTAAAAGATATCCAATGAGGAGAGGCCCATGGAGCTTCATGGGAGGCCGTCGCTTTCAATAACCTCCCAGGCCTCGCCAAACACAGGATTTCTGATCGTTCGGGCACGTAAAGAGTCGATCCCCAGTTACAAACCACTTACCGTAATGCAGAAAAGCAACTGAACATCGGCCATCGCGGACGTGGACTCGTATTCCTTTTGCGAAATACAAATAGTGTCCCTAGCCAAACGATACGCTTCCGACGGATTGAGCTTTGAAGTATCGACACCTTGATGCAGGGACGAATGCCCTAACCTGCGGTCCGGGTAGCGCAGCCAACCTTCCCACCCCAACAGCGATGCTCCCGCTGACTCCAGAAGCTCCAATGCTTTCATCGCTTGCACGTAAGGAAGAACCAGTTCGTTCTGAGATGCGGATAGCTGTTGCAAATCTGTCAGTGTCATCTGAAATCCTAGAGGTAAAGAGACGGGGAGCGAAAAGGTTCCCAACCGCGCACCGCAAAGCAACGAGGACCTGTAACAATCTTCCACGGCGAAGACGAACTCGTCGTCTGTCTGCGCGCCTAAACCGGATGCAAGCCATTTCATCCACAGCTCTTCTACGTAACCACGGAATGACTAAAAAATTGAAGGACTCAAATAGATGTCAATTTCAATAGGGGATTTTTTCTACCCTTACGTAAAATTTCTCCACGGCGCTGCCTACAACCTGCACCAGATCCTGGAAGGTCTTGGCGTCGTATCATCGACCTTCACCGGGCGTAACGACGCCGGGCAAATCACCGGAACTTACTGGTCGCCCGATGAAGCCATGGTGATCACACTTGGCTATCTGATGATGCTGTCACTGCTGCTGATTCCCTTGCTGGCAGCAGCGGCCTTTACCGTGAGCAAAAAGCGAGGCGTGTTCATCTTCTTCGCGCTCTTGTTCCTACCCGGTGTGTTGAACTGCCTGGGCCTTTTCCCAATCATCAATTACCTGCCCATCCGTTACACCATCAACGGCGTTGGGAAGCTGGGCAGCGAAGTCGGGCTGATTCCCCTGTTGATGCTTTGCGCCCTCACCGGATGGGGTGTCATGGTTCTTGTTTATGACAACCTCAACCTCACCGAACGCTTCCGACAGCTCTAAGATCACTTCTGGTTTCCGCTGGCATTGGTCGCAGCGGTGTTCTTTGTGGCGGACAATGGCGCCAATGAAGACACCGCACTGCTGAAGGAGGCGACAGCGAGCATCCAGGACGCCAGCGCGTTCCTGTTGAGCCAAATCAGGCGCTACGATGATTACTGTAAGGCCAATGGCTTGGGTAGCCTGAAGTCGTGCCAGTGGAGCAGCGATTCACAGTGGACCTTTACTCACATCAAAGAAGGTGAAGCCAGCTACTTCATGGATTACGCACCGGACGACTCCAAAGGGTTCTACGCCGCGAATAGAAGAACCCTAAGCGATGAGGACGTGATCGCCATTCGCACAGAGATCAACGAGTACAACCAACGGCTGTGCCCCGTGAAGTACCTTTCTAATGCCATCTCGCGCTCATCGCCCCTCTCCAGCACCTGCGAGTACGTCCCCCGCGGCTATTGCTCGGTCAATCCTGATGGTCCGCCGGGACTTGTGGACAAAAATATCAGCAGCCACACCGTAGCCTTGGCCAGCGAATGCATCATTCCCTGGCTCGCCGGTGCCAAGCCTTCCTTGAAGCAGTTGTCGGCGCTAGTCAGCCAACATGACAAAGCCAAGAATCAGCGTTGGCTGTATTTCCTTGCTGTCGCTGTGGCGGTCGGAGCAAAAGTGGCCTTGGCGACTACCAAGCTGTGCTTGATTGATGCACGGTCTGCGGCTGATAGGCGTCGCGTTCTTAGGGCTGCACGGTATCGGCTGGGACAGTGTTTCCGGGTACTGAGGCGCTTGCTGGTCGGTTTCGGCCAATTTGCATGGTTCGCTGCGACACGCGTATCCAAGCTTCTCAAACGGGGGTAATACGGCGGGATCAACCTTCTACCGGTGACCGTTTCACCTAGCCATTGAGGAAAGGAGCAGCTCGTGAAGATTGCCCTGAATGCTCAAGTACACAGGTATGACGTCACCGCCTGCTCAAGCATGTCCACTAGCTCAGGATCCATGAAGCGATAGTCATCAGGAATATCCAGAACATGCAGCCGCTTGTGCTCAAGCAGCCGAGCGTACTCTGCCCGTAGACGATGCTCGTGCTTGCGCTCCATCACAAATATGACATCGGCCCACCGGATATCCGCTGGGCCGATAGGCTTGCGTGCATTGGGGCTGGTGCCCGCCGAACGAGCACCGAAACCAGGGCGCCGACGCCAGATCGCCTCCCCGGTAGGGCTACGCCATTGGTTACGACTGCAAACGAACAGGAGATTAGTCACTCTTGATCCAACAGATGGCGGGTGGTGCGGATGGGATAGCTCATACCGAGCTGACGCGCTCGGTGCAGCTTGTCCGCACGGGTGTAGATCAGCTTCCAGTTCTTTTCTGGTTTGAAGTCCTGCGGGCTAATCGCTTCGCGCCCATTGTGCTTGCGCGATTGCGCGCGTCTCCAGCTACGGGTTCTTTCCATGGTTGTTTCCTCGTGAGTACCGGGTTCAGCAGCCGCGGTAATACGAGGTGGTGGGATGGTAAGCGTGAATTGGGGTTGTGGCTAGTGTGGGCGGGTTTGGATAGAGGATCCTAACGGCTGTCGTTTCAGGATAAAGGTAAAGGAAACGGTGCCGATCTATTGCAAAATAAATAAATGCGCCCCCTCTTCTCTGCTCAGGGAGCCGTTTTATTCAGCTTTTCTCGCTCTGAAGTGAAGAGCAAGGGTCAACCAGCAATTTTCAAGCGCTTCTCCTCCCACCCAAAAGCCAATGAAAGGGGGTTGGAGACTAGCCTAAATTTGTATAGGATCGAAATATAATTGCAAAGGAGTGAATTATGTTCGAGCTTCCTGAAGGACCAACCCGCCAGCAGTTACTGGCCCACATTTCAGAATCAAGCATATATGGAAATTTATGCCTGTTCATAGGCGCGGGATTTTCTAAAGAACTAGTTGGTGAAGAGGCTCTTTCATGGGGGCAATTATTGCAGAAGGCTACAACAGAGCTTGAAATAGAATTTGATTTTGACAATCCCAATTTAATTGGCACGGGCTATCCGGAGATAGCCTCTTCTATTTGCCGAAAACATTCAGAAGCAAAAGGACTATCGATTACAAGCAGCATGTCTTCCTTGAAAGAAAAGGTTGCCGAGCTGACTTGCTGGTACCCAACGGATCAGAAAAAAACCGTATACGCTGACCATATTAGCAAATTGTCTCCCGCCTGGGTGATAACTACTAACTACGATTTAGTCATAGAGAGTTTGCTGCCGGGCGAGTCCATTACAATCGGGCCGGATCAGCCACTGGTTTTCCCCAAGGGACGCACACCCGTCTATCATCTTCATGGCGTACGTACGTACCCGGATAAGATTGTACTTTGCCGTGAAGACTATACCGCACTGTTCAGGCCTAATGAATATCGCCAGATAAAGCTAGCTCTGACACTAAAGGAATCTACAACAGTACTTTTAGGTTATGGACTAGGTGATGACAATGTTTTAACTGCTTTTGATTGGTCAAAAAATGTATTTGACGAAGTTATCAAGAGCTACCCCAATGAGACTATTCAGATAGTTCGGGTTAACACTCCAAAAAGTGATCCTTACCGAGGATATAACGGAGCTACAATTTTAGAGGTTTCCGGCTTGGCAGGATTCTTCGAAGAGCTAATGCCAATTGTCGTCCAACGGAGACAATTTCAAGATGAATTAATTAGGAAGCTACATAGCATTCGCGATCTGATGGTTAAATCTCCGCAAGACGCCGTAATTAATTTTATTGATGAGAAAAATTTCAGAGAAACAACGCTTTCATTTGTCAACAACAGCAATTATTCACCAATAATCGATGGCTTTATACCTTTTTTTGAGAAGTGCATTGATAAAACTTTCGAAAGATCAGCTGGGTACGGCGCTTTTCAAGGCTACGCGCAGGGCTTGACTATAGTACTTGATATTTTGGAAACCTATGGCGACGCCCATATGCCTCCGGCGCTATTTCATAAACTAGCACACGCGTTGAACAGACAAGCTCCATTCATTGGAAAAAAGAGCGGTCAGTCCCATGCAGCAGGTAAGACCTGGGATTACAGAAAAAACAATCTATCGAAACGGCAGTTACGAGAGCTAAAAATTTATGCACAAAGCAAAGGCTGGCATCATGTTGTTTTATTACTGAATCCCCTACTTACATCAGTAGAGGTGCTCGTCGCTCCCCCACTACCACCTCTATTATCGGGGGAAAGCGGCTCGATTACTGCACTTCCTAGTATAGCCTCACTCCAGGAGCCTCTTATTCCATTCACTCCGCCGCCTGCGAAATCAACATCCTCGTAATCTCAGGCGCCTGTAGCACTAACTATCAAGGCGATATAAACCTAGACCTATCGAAATAACCATAAAAACATAGCAACTATATCTAAAGGATGCGACATGGAAATCCCGGGTGAAAAATTAATCATTCGAATATGGGAAACACTTTCAGAAAAAGGCATCGGTGCAATCTTTAGGCCGAGCCTAGTACGTCGCGAAGGGGTAGCGAACATCGAGGTTCGACGAGCTGAGATGTTGGTTTTGGCTCAAGCTGAACGCGAAGTGAAAGAAATCCAAAGTGGACATAAGGATCTATCTGATTTCTCTTTAAAAATAAGCTTCATGGAAAAGAAGGAAAATAATGATCTTCTAGTTCGTACGGAACCCACTCTAAATCTTGAAACGCTGGCGCACGCATCCGAAAAACAACAAATCATAAATGCCCTGAGAAAAGAGATTAATGTTACCAAAGCAGTTTTGCATGCTGAACAAGCCGTAATCGATGATGGACAAGAACCGCCCCTGAGCAAAGTTGACACGGATTGGTTATTTAGGTGGCGCGACTACGTGGGAGATGTTTCCTTAAATGACATGCAAGAGCTTTGGGGCAGACTGTTAGTCAGCGAGATTAAATCACCTGGGAGATACTCACTTCGGAGCCTCGACTTCTTAAGAAACTTATCTCCAACCGAGGCAAAACTAATTGAGCGGCTATCAAGCCTAGTGGTGGAGGGTTTAATCTGGGAAGGAGGAACGGTAGAGCTTATTACTTTTGATGAGCTGCTTGAGCTAGAGAACCTTGGAGTTCTGTCCGGTGTGAGCGCAGGCGGGCTAGTAAATAATACATCTACGCAAAAATCAAATGATGGATGGGTGCGCATTTTAAGAGCATCCAAGAAGTGTTTAGTCGCCAGGCATACTGAAAATAAAATCATCAAACTACGCGGATACCGAGCAACAGCCCTTGGAGAGCAAATAATATCTGTAGGCCGATTGGACGACAACATCGAATATCTTCATAAAATTGGTACGCACTTGGTTACGGAAGGGTTCAATGTAATGATTGCCGATTACACTGAGGATGGCACATCGACCTTTTATACAAATGGCGTAAAAATCGGGTAGACACCATATAAAATTATAATAGAATCATCACCTCGCAAAAAAGACAAACTTACTGTCCAATAATAGACCCACCCGCCTCCCACTTAATTTAAACATCTTAATGAAGAGCAAATCATGCGCCCAACAATCGGAATATCTCATATTAGCCAGATAGAGACCGCAATATTTGACGATTTCGCTTCAGAAATATCCCATCCGGCGTTAGTTTTTGATATTGAGACCAGACCAGCTCCGGCCCCCTATGCTGCAATAGAGTGGCTAGTCCCAACAACTATAATACTATTTATTGGAAAAGCATACTTCGAGGAATTTTTAAAGGAAATGGGAAAAGACCATTACCACATACTAAAAAAATCCATACAACGATTAACCAAGAGAACATTAAACCAACCGAGGATCGAACCAACGATCCTGAGTACACAGGGCAAATCCGATAAGAAAAATCCATACTCCATGGCTTTTTCTGTTGTAGCAGAAGGAAAAGACAACCACACCCTGAAGCTTTTATTAGAAAAAAGTAATGGGAACTCTAATTACGACAAAACCATAGAAAAATTTATTGACTTTATCCGCGACTATCATTTAACTGAAAACTCGGCAGCTGAAAGCGAGATTACAAAAAGCGAATCGTCGAATGGAATAATTCTAGTTCATTTAAATTCAGAGACAAATAAAATTGAATGGCTCGATCCTCTACCAGCCGATGTCCGAGCCAGGTTAAACAAAAAAGAATGACTTTTTTAATGAGCACATAAACCCTCAATAAATATGCTTTTTATTTTCGCTACTCCCTTACAACATTGAGCAGTGCAATTATGCATTAATTAAAAGTAGAAGGGGATTTAAAACTTCCTTTCTTAATCATTAAAACCTTTGGTGTAGGCCTGCTCAGCGGGATGCTTTACGCCGAGCCATAAAATCGATCAACTCTCTTACGACTGAGTCCGCCTGAGCATCCGAGCCTAGCTCTACTGCCCTAATCTCCTTACTTCTACCCCCTCATATGTCAATGGGACTAAACGCTTGTCCGCCTCTGCAGGCAACTCAGCGTGGTAAGTATCTCCGTCAACTTCAACAACAAAAGTTAGCCCTTTATAAATCACTACAAAATCAGGCTCGAGTCGATTATAAGTATTTCCTATCCGAACAAATACTGGAAGAGGTGCTACTGGAAGCCGAGCTTTAGTTAGTGCCTTGAAAAGCGTGACTTCTGCTTGTGACCGAAAGAGTAGCCCCTGATGTTGCTGTGAGGCAATATTATCGCTACGCACTCTACCTTGGTTTGTTACCCCATCCCCCTTCACGTAACGCATAGCCTCTTCACGCCACCCATATACCGCCTCCCCTACCCTAGGGGCAATAATTACTCCTTCTGAAGAGTCATTCGGAGTTGTGGAATAGAAAGGAATAATCACCTCAGCTATAGAGGCTTCTGTTGCCTTACGCTCGTCGTCTGACATTGCATAGAAAAGTTGTACGGGTAGCGAAATTAAAAACTGCCAATAATTAATCCCAAAATCCGAGCCTGATAGATCAACTTTGCAATCACCCGCGACGACCACGGCGATTGCGCGTGCGTCGCCCCGCATTTTCAGAGCATCGACCGCCGCAGCTGCTAGGTCTTCTGCGTTGAACGGGCTAAATACCATACCTTCCACCTTATAGGAGCACGGCTGGACCCTGCCGAGCTCCAGCTATTGTTGAGCTTGTATGATTGCTTATATCGGTCAAAAAGCACAAGTACTCGATAGCGGAACCAGTCCAGAATTAGTTTTCGGGCGGCTGCAACTCGTCATGCCACAGCAATCAACTAAGGATCTTGATCATTAACGGTTGAACTTAACAGCCAAGTTTGATAGTGGCACGACAGCCACTGCATATCGTGGAGCTTAACATCTGGAGCAATTCTTCATACATTAGGCAAAACAATAAGCTAGCAACGAGCCCCCCACACACTCAAATTTAACCACAACAACAAAACTAACAACCTTAGCAAACAAAAACTAGAACAGATTATTTTCAACCAAAGAAACAAATTCGATGCTTTTTAGGTTTCACATCCGAACCCTCGCGATCCGACTTAAACAGTTTTGAACGATTTGAATAGCCTTTCAGGTACTAAGTACAGCTTCCCACGCGTCCGTGAAATTGCAACATAAAGTTTGTTTTTGGTCTGTGGAGGGAGTTCACCAAGCGAAAGTTTTTCGTAGTTCTTCCAATGAGTAGCACCCAGCACAACGCACACATCGTTATAGTGATCTAGCCCCTTACTTGCGCCCCAGTTGTTAGACACGCATCCGTATTTGTAATGCTCTTGATAGAACAGCTTTACGACGCTGGCGTCCGCGTGCACGGCATTAGCATCCGCTTGATTGGCCAGAGATATGATGTCCGTTTCATAGGTATACTGTGACCGCATATCAATCCCCAGATTCGCACGGATAAAATCGCACACGGTCACGCCGCATCTCCAACTTCGACTCAATGTTTCTTTGTCGATGATGATACCCGCCTTTTGAAAATGTCTTTCGTACTTTCCGATTTCAGCGTGTAGAGAGCTGTTCACATTTCCATCACGGCTAGTGTCGAAGGTATGCTGATAAAAATCTCCCACAAACAGCATTTCAATCTTGGCTTTCGCCAACGCCATCAGCAGATTGAAGTCATGGCCTGCTAGGTCTTGAATCTCGTCGACATAAAATTCATCGTAAAAGCGCTCCATTCGCGCTATCACGTCAGGAATTGCCCCTGCGGACTCAACAAGCTTTGCTAAGCGGCCGTGATATAAGCTTCCGCTTTTACTAGCGTAGTAAGCCATATCATCGCGCTTGAGTTTCAATGTACGGGGGGGTGGTGTTCGAAAACTGATCCCTCGAGTTTCCAAGTGCACCTGCAGCAACGGGCGATAGCAGAAGCTATGGAGGAATGTGAAATAACTTAGGAGATTTATGTTTTTGGGGACATGACCGAACCGTTTGATGATGCTATTACGCAAGTGCCGATAGTTGTTGTCCGTGTAGGTGACAATTAGTGCTCGTTTCTCTAAGCTCAGGCGGTGCACCAGCAAGGTTGTCTTACCTGATCCTGCTACAGCGAACATCACTCGTTTATCCATTTGATTGCCTCCACAATATAGGCTGGAACGGTGAGCTCACCGGGCTTGCCCTTGAGCAGCTCAAATGCAGCTTCTGCCTTGTTGGCTAGCATGTATTCCAAGGGCGAAAGGGTTTTTCGTCCAGGCCCGAAAACAGTCTTGCAGGTTTCCACGTTATCGTTGTGCAATCCTATTTCGAAGGTTGAACGTTCATCGTCTCTATCGGCAAAGACTTTGGCATTGTCCGAAGCGAAGTCGACGTAGTTTTCTACACAGTTTTTCTGATAGCTCTTGTCGTTGTCTCGTATGGCTG
Organism: Pseudomonas sp. Q12-87; assembly: GCF_001269755.1. NCBI lineage: Bacteria > Pseudomonadati > Pseudomonadota > Gammaproteobacteria > Pseudomonadales > Pseudomonadaceae > Pseudomonas > Pseudomonas sp. Q12-87. The sequence continues at coordinate 96,603 of NZ_LHVI01000029.1, forward strand.
CGACTCGAACTCCAAGCAGGTTAGCGAGCTCCATGTACCTTTTGAAACTGGTGCCGCCAATAGAAATTATGTGGACATCATCGACATGCGGTAGACGCCCTTTTGTACATTGCTTATAGAACTCCTCCACAAGGATGAATTCGGCATCACCTTCAACCAAGATCACCTTCTTCGAAAGCGCGAACTCTAGAACATTATTGTCCGGAGCCTTCATGAAAAATTCTGCGGTCTCGGTTGATAGAGCTTTAAGTGAGCCAGCAACTGCGTTCGGGCCGATCAAAAGGGCATGCCGAAGATCAAGTCTTGAGCAAATATGGCTGCTGTGGGTTGCTATGAAAAGCTGTGTGCTTTCGTTCTCCGCTAGCTTGGCGACGAGTGCTTTCATGGATGAATGGCTGAGATGGTTCTCAGGCTCCTCTAATAGCATTACATCTAAGCCTCCTTGTTTGTGCTTGCTCAGCGCAAACTCGGTCTTGATGAAACACTGCCGTCCCTTCCCGTGGTTCTCAAGCGGAATATTGTCTTCAGTAATAATTAGGTCGCTTTCCAAATTCGACCGGACGCTAGTACGTACGTCAAACTGATACGCAGGAAGGTCAGCGTTAAGCGCTGCCAGATGCTGTCCTGTAAACGCATGCTTACCTTGGCGATACAGATTTTCAAGCTTATAGCGGTCTTCCACGGGGGCGTTGAAAGCGTACACAGCTCGGGTGTATTCACGAGATGCGTAGTCGCCATCGATACGTGAACCATCTAGCATCATGTGTTTAATGGGTCGGTTGAATGCTGCGTAGGGCCTGCCGGCGAACGTTTCAAACCGCACCGCGTAATATTCGAAAGGGAAGTTTGGTTGAGCGTCAGCCAAGATCACTTGTACAGCCTCGCCATACTCGACCATAACCGCAAGGATCATGCGCAGACCGTCAGTCTGGCGCTGCTGGGCATTATTGGTTCCATAGAGGCCTTCGTCATCACCTTCCTCTAGGAAAACGTCGACTATCAACTCAGGTAGGTTCTCCAGGCTCTTCTCCCCAGCAAGGAAGGTGTTCACCGAGTCCTTATTGAGCAGTGTTTCTGCCCCCAGAGCTTCAATGCGGTTGCGGCTCCCGCCTAGCGCGAGATCTAGAGCGAGCAAAATGCTGCTTTTTCCTGCCTCATTGTTGCCAATCAGAACATTCTTCCCAGGCTCGAAATCGAGTGTGAGTGTTTTGAATTTTTTAAAGTTCTGAATTACCACTTTCCTTATGGTGTGCATGCCGCTGAACTCCTATTACCAACGCGCCGAATGATCGACTGAGGTATAGCAGCAAAACGCCACTGCTGCGTTATAGAAATTGTCATACCCCTGCTAGCAGATGAAAGCTCAGATGTATGAAACAGCATAGCTATTCGAGACCTAGGATTTATGGGAGCGTTAAGCGCCCTTCAAGCACAAAAAAAAGGCCTTGCCGGGCAAGACCTTTTTTAATCCGGGCGGCACGTAGCTGCAGCCCTACCTCACCTCAACAATATCCAAAGCCCGATTCGCCAACAGCTCACTCACCTCAATCACCTGCAAAATCCCCAACGCAACATGCCGCCGCGACCCATCCAGATCAAACGCCAAATCACTGATCATGGCATTCGCCGAAGCCAGGTTCTCACTGAGATTCGCAAGCAAACACTCAGAATCAACCTCTGGATCAATCCGAAAAATAGAGTCGGACTTGTCAGACGTTTCGCCCTTAGGCTTGGGTTTCAGGTAGTAATCCAACGCGCGGGTGGCAGCGTCGTCGAGCTTTTTGTTGCGGGCAGACTGGGCACGGGATGTGGGTTCGTCTGTAACTGGAGGATTCGGTGTAATTTTGACCATGGTCTTAACTCTCTGGTTGAGGCCACGACCCGTTCGCTGCTAAACGAATTGGGAGGCAGCTGTACGCAGGTTAGCAGACCGACGAGTTAAGAAATCGGCGCGTCCGAGGACGCCCTGCGCACAGCCACCATCAAGTGCAGGAATGGGGATTCCTGTCTGATGGACGCGTTGTGCGACTTAACTCGGCGAGCTGCTAAACCCGATCACTGACCATCAGTGACAGGTCCAAAACTACCGACGCAACCCAAGGCGCACAAGCCGGCGGATTCTGGCGTAGTTGTAGGCAAAGGCGCAAGGCGCTGTGGCTTGGCGAGCCTTCGTCGCCGGTGTCTGTCGGTCTTTACTGACAGATGCCATTCGACTGGGCCGAGCAGATGCTTGATGCCGTTCAGTTGAGGCTGTCGGAAGATCTGTGGCGAGGCGGTCATTGGAGGGGACTGCTTCGCAGTCCAGCGGGAGCAAGCTCCCTCGCCACGTTGGTTTCCTGGATGGCATTGCGATTGGAGCCGCTAGGCACCCTCGCCCCTCTCCGACGACTCATCGCTGTGGACCACCACCAGCAACTGCGCTTGGACGTCGCCCACCGAACGCAGGCGATGGGGTTTCTGCGCATTGAAATGCAAGGCATCGCCACGGTTCAGCAGCACGCGTTCGTTCATGAAGTCCACTTCCACCTGGCCCTCGTGCACGAACAGGAACTCCTCTCCGGTGTGTTCCTTGAACGCGTGATGCGCGGTGAATTCGGCCGCTGGATAAAGGATGAAGGGCAGCAGGCTGCGCTCGGACACTTGGTGGGCCAATACCGCGTATTCGGAGCTGCCGCTGCTCGCCGCGAGGGATTGGCGGTCTTCGCTGCGCACCAGGCTGTAGCTGTCGAGGGAGACGCTTTCTTCGGAGAACAGCTCCTCGACTTTCACGCTCAGGGCCTTGGCGAGCTTGAGCGCCGTGGCGATGGAGGGGGTGCTCAAGCCCCGCTCCACCTTGGACAGGTAGCTCTTGGTCATCCCGGTTTTTTCGGCCAGGACGTCCAGTGTCATGCCGAGTTTTTTCCTGAGCAATTTCAAGCGAATGGACATAGGTAACCAACATTTCCAGAGAAACGGACAATCTGCGATTGCAAATGACACTTTGTGTCATATAGTCTATTTAGTGTCATTAGCACCTTCCTTTCATAGCTTCCATGACGCGGATCAAGAACGGTCAAAGAGCGAATCAGGAGAACGGGTATGAGCAAGACACTGGCGACGCCCAAGGACCAGTTGGTCCAGCATGCTGTTAATCAGATGCAGAAAACACTGCCGGATAATACGTGGACTGTACGACAAAAGCTGGCCCTGACCTGCCGCATCCTGTTCGAGAACGGTCACGACTCAGGGCTGGCGGGGCAGATTACCGCGCGTGGGCCGCAACCTGGCACTTATTACACCCAGCAATTGGGCCTGGGCTTCGATGAAATCACCGCCGGCAACCTGTTGCTGGTCAATGAAGACCTTGAGGTGCTGGAGGGCCACGGCATGCCCAACCCGGCCAACCGCTTTCACACCTGGGTCTACCGCGCCCGGGCGGATGTGAATTGCATCATTCACACCCACCCGACCCACATCGCCGCGCTGTCGATGTTGGAAGTGCCACTGCAGATTTCCCACATGGACCTCTGCCCGCTGTACGAAGACTGCGCCTTTCTGGAGGGCTGGCCGGGCGTGCCCGTTGGCAACGAGGAAGGCGAATTGATCGCCGGGGCCCTGGGTGACAAGCGCGCCATCCTGCTTTCTCACCACGGCCAGTTGTCCACCGGTGCCACCGTGGAAGAAGCCTGCAACATCGCTCAACTGATCGAACGCGCCGCGAAGCTGCAATTGCTGGCCATGGCCGCCGGCGAGGTGAAGCCGATCCTGCCTCACCTGGGTCGCGAAGCCCACGACTGGATCGCCCGCCCCAAGCGTCACGCGGCCGCTTTCAACTACTACGCCCGGCAGAACCTGCGTCAACACGCCGATTGCCTGAACTGAACCCATTAGGAGCGACGCCATGTCTACCCCCAACATCCACGGCATCATCGGCTACACCGTCACGCCCTTCTCCACCGACGGCCAGGGCTTGGACCTGGACGCACTGGGCCGGTCCATCGACTGTCTGATCGACAGCGGCGTGCATGCCATCGCGCCCCTGGGCAGCACCGGCGAAGGCGCCTACCTGAGCGACGCCGAGTGGGACCAGGTCAGCGAGTTCAGTATTGCCCGCGTCGCCGGCCGGGTGCCGACCGTGGTCAGCGTGTCGGACCTGACCACCGCCAAGGCGGTGCGCCGTGCGCGTTTTGCCCAGGCGAAGGGCGCCGATGTCGTGATGGTGTTGCCGGCCTCGTACTGGAAACTGAGCGAGGCGGAAATCCTGGCGCACTACCAAGCCATCGGTGCGAGCATCGACCTGCCCATCATGCTGTACAACAACCCCGCCACCAGCGGCATCGACATGCCGGTGGAGCTGATCCTGCGGATTTTCAACGCGGTGGATAACGTCACCATGGTCAAGGAAAGCACCGGCGACATTCAGCGCATGCACAAGCTGCAATTGCTGGGCGAGGGCCAGGTGCCGTTCTACAACGGTTGCAACCCACTGGCGCTGGAAGCCTTCGCGGCCGGCGCCAAGGGTTGGTGCACCGCCGCGTCGAACCTGATCCCGCAGCTCAACCTCGACCTTTACGCAGCCGTGCTGGCAAACGATCTGAGCCTGGCCCGGGCGTTGTTCTATCGTCAATTGCCGCTGCTGGATTTCATCCTCAAGGGCGGTTTGCCCGCCACCACCAAGGCCGGCTTGCGCATTCTTGGCCTGGAAGTCGGCGATCCGCGCCTGCCGGTGTTCCCGCTGGATGACGCCCGTAACAAGCAACTGCAGACGATGTTGAAACAACTGCTCTGATTTGCGAAGGGCGCTGTGTTCTAACTTTGCGACGGACAGGTGGTGCCCTAACCTGTCCGGTCGCGCCATTGGGGCCACTTGAGATGAAGACCTATCAACCGTTGAACTGCGACCTGCATGATTACCTTGAGATTGCCTGCCTGTACGGCTACACGCTGGACATCGAACTGACTGACGGCCAACGCCTGACAGCCCGCGCGATCACCACGCGCACCGCCTCCACCCGGGAGGAGTTTTTTGACGTGGAAACTGCGGACGGTCGCCTGGAGATTCGCCTCGATCAGTTATTGGCGATTAGGCCGCAGGATCATAACGCCCGGTTTGGCCGGGTTGTGCTGGCGAGTGGGTAATCCGTTCAGACGCGCCCCTCAACGCTCTGTCCCAAACAACTTGTCGGCAAGCTGCCGACCTCGCTCCAACCCTTCAGTCGTCAACCAGATCGATTTGTTCCTGTTTACCGGATTGCTGATGAGGCCTTGTTCATGCAATCGGTTCATGACCTCGAAGTCGAAACCTTTCCAGGCGTTGCCGTCGTCGGAGCTGAAGGCTGCCAACAAGGCAAGCACAGCTTCCTCTATCAACTTGTCGTCGTAATCCATGGTCGCTACTCCACTCGTGCTTAGCTGGTAACGCCGAATCAACATCAACGTCCCTTGACTCCTATCTGATCAAAGATAAGCAGAGAGTTCAGCTATCTGGCGCAAGGGGATTGTTCCATGACGGCACGGGTTCATGAGATCCAACTGAGAGTGCCTAGGTCGGCACCGCCTCACCCACTTGGTCCAGCGCCAATGGTTCACGCCCCATACCGGCCCCGGCTAAAAAACAGTGCCGCTCCAATGCCAATTGCACTGGTCGAGACGATACCCAGGTCAAAACCGGCGATGAAAGACGGCAGCGCAAAAATACTCGCGAACCCCAGGGCGACCAGGGCAATGCCTAGCCATTTCCTGAGGCTGTAGGATTTCATATAGAAAAACAACAGCAGGAACACTGCGTACGCCAATGCGTATAGGCCATATTCGTTCATCGTCCTAGCCGCCCTGAGTCTTGATGATCATGGAGGATCCGGAGTGTTGCGGACCGATGCCACCGCTGACCTGCGCATCCAGACTGACGATGACATCACCGGCGTGGTAGGTCGGCAACTTGCCTAGCGTGAACTCGCGGACGGCCCATCCCACAGGGATGACTGCGGCGGGCATGAACTTACCTGCCGCTGCGGCGAAAACACCGCTGGTGAGGTTGGCGATACTCATTCGTTGGGCGTTGAGTAAATCCCCCTGCTGCCGGGTCAAGGGTTTGGAGATCCCGACCATCATTTGGCAGGGTAAATCCTTGGCAAGCATCTTGTCGTAGAGCTCTACCACCCGGTTGCTCACTTCATAGTGGGCGGCTTTAGCTTCACCAAAATGCAGCTCCCTGAGGCTACCCCGTTCATCGGCTGACAAGGTGAAGCGCGATACGCTGAAGATAATTCCATGGCTGCTGGAAAACTGTCCGTTTTCAAATTTCAATGCTCGCATCCTTATCGAGTCTGGAAAGACGGGGAGTTTGTCTTAGCTGATGGGCTTTTCGCAATGGACGTCGGCACCGCCTCACAGGCCTGCTCCTATGCCATCCGGCGCAAGATGACAGCCGCCCGCCCAGATCGCCGCCCCAGGTCTCATTGAACCCCTCAAAAATGGGCTGCTGAGCTCCCCTTTACGGCTGAATGACATTTTCCCCAGCGTGGCCTACCTCACCTCAACAATTTGCGTAAACAAACACCTTCAACTAGGTTGAGATCAAGAGAAATCGTTCGCTTCGAACACTAGGTGACACACATACCTGAAAACCGCCTTGATCGGTTGTTATGAATCAGTAGTTCCGTGGCACTGCCCATCAGGATTAATAAAGCCTTATTTACAAAGGCAGGGCCATGTAACTTGATTTTATGGAATTTTTCACAACAAGGAGTAGTTAAGTATGACCTGGGGAAGAATGAAAGTACGTAATGCCTGTCCGTTTCCGGTAACCTTCTACGCACTTGCAGGCCCTACGCTTGAACTGGCTGCCAACGATACACAAACGGCTCATGCTTGTTTAATTTGGTTTTCTACAAGGGTTAAAGGCCCCGGAGATGCTATCAATCTTAGCCAGTGGGAACAGTTCTCTGGTGATTATGTACAACAACTCGATGATTTGGGATTCGACTCCGCGGACTGGGATGAAGGAGGAAGCGGAGCGGCTGCCGGTTCAATTTTGGGCTGGGCCGTATCACAGCTATCGGGAATATTTAAGGTAAAGAACACCAACCCCGACGCCGACGCTTATTTTGGTGCAAAAAAAGAAGGGGTCTACGGCAGCTCGGACTTGGTTGTTTATGCGACGCTCGACCCAATATACAAGTTGGATCATAGCCATAAAATCTGGTATCTACATCTTGAGCATGACAAGGGTCAGATCACGCCTCCTTACAACTCTGAGCCGCTGTATGTCAAGCCGAATCTGTCTGCCTATGCGGACACTATGTTTGTCCGCGCCTGCAATTCATCTGGGTACTTGTCCGCGACTCCAGACAAAGAAGGCGTTGAGATTTTGGATCACTCCGAGCCCTACAACCCATTGGAATATCCTTCCTATTGGTCTATTCAGCCAGAACACGGCAACGATACTAGAGAAATAAAGATACTGAATGTCTATGCGCAAAAATGGCTGACAGATTACTCCTCAAGCAACAACAAAGTCGGTTTGTATCCGTTAGGGTATGCGGACTATGAGGACCAACATTGGGACATTACGGAAATAAGTAAGAATCCGGAGGTGGTCACGATAAAAAACAGTGCCACCGGTCTGAACCTTTTTGCCAACAACAATGCTGGCATTGGCGTCTATAATCCAGACTATCCCGACCAACACTTCACTATACAGACGTTCACCGTCAACGCAGAAAACATTCCTGAGGGGGTGACCTTTAGGATTATGAATGCGCAAACAGGAAAATATATTACCATCAGCGACGCAGGAAAAGCCTATATCGCGGACACCGACCAAAACAACCAACTATTTTATATAAAAAACCTTGATGGGGATCTGAAAATATGCAGCGTCGCGTATAACTCATACCTCACTTTTTATTGGAACGACAACGACAGTGAATTGGCCACCTGTTCAATGGAATACAATGCTTACGAGCATAGCCCCGACCAGGTATGGGAATTCAGCACCGACCCTGAACTCGCCGGCGTGTATATAAAGAACAAACTGGGCATCCAAAAAGGCATGCCTAACCTTTATTACAATACCAATGGCGTGTTCGGCTTATACTCTGGTAGCTTTCCAGATCAGCTTTGGGTCTTCCAGCTAGAAACAACCGATCCCTCTTAAAGAAGCAAAACAGAGGGATTTATTTGAAAAAAGGTCTTGTTAAGCAAGACCTTTTTATTTTACAACGGCAGCTGAGCGCTACCTCACCACAACAATATCCAGCGCCCGATTCGCCAACGGCTCACTCAACTCAATCACCTGCAAAATCCTCAACGCCACATGCCGCCGCGGTCCTTCAAGATCAAACGCCAAATCACTGATCATCGCGTTTGCCGAAGCCAAGCTATCACTGAGATTCGCAAGCAAACATTCAGAATCAACATCAGCAGCAATGCGGAAAATGGTGTTGGGATTGTCAGACGTTTCGCTTTTAGGCTTGGACTTCAAATAGAAATCCAAAGCTCGCGTGGCAGCGTCGTCGATTTTTTTTGTTGCGGGCGGAGTGGGAGCGGAAGACGTGTTCGTCTGTATCAGGAGGATTCGGAGTAACTTTCGCCATCTACTTAGGTTCCTGTAAGTGATGCTGAAACCATCTCGCGACTAAACCCAATCACTGATGAGCAGTGACAGGTCCCAAACTACCGATGCAGCCCGAGGCGAACAAGCCGGCGGATTCTGGCGTAGTTGTAGGCAAAGGCGCAAGGCGACGTCGGCTGGCGAATTGCGGTTGCCCAATGACTGACAGCCCCATCTGACGTTTTAATTGCTCCGCCCCTCAACATCCAGCCCTACCTATATTCAGGAAACCGGAACGACCACTCCAAGAAACCTCCTACATCGCGCCCCTCTCTTCCCGCGTTAGCGTCTGTACCGCACTCACTGGACGAGACTCACGACGTGGCGACGCGCAAAAAAGACATCCCTCAGGTCCGAAACCCATCCGGTGGTGACGGGCACTACGTCACTTATCGGGACATGACCGCCAGCGAACTGGCCGAGCGCGACGCCCGGCAGCGGGCTTATGAAGCCATGCTTGCCCGCCAAGCAGCCTACGAACAGGCGCGCTGGGCCACGGTGGATAGCAAGCCGTTATCCAGCGTGACCGGAAGCGTGTTCGCCAAAAGCTGCAAGCTCCCCAACGGCATCATCGATTACAGCAACCCCAACGGCTACGTCCCGGCAGATCTGGTCAAGCAGTACGGCGACCTCATGTGGCTCGGCGGCCGGAGCGCCGACTCATCCGGCACGATTCCCCTCAAGCAGATCGGCGCTGCCACGGTACCCGTTACCTTGAGCAGGCTCGCGCTGGGCGGTTCGGCAACTTCCACGGCTGCCGCTGCGGGCGGCACCGTAGGCGCGGCCATGCTGACAGGTATTGTCGCCCTGCTCTGGCCGTCCAGCCTGGGCGACAGCGCGCTTTACAGCGAAGACCAGCTACGCGACATCAAGCAAGCCCGCAGCCGCATGCGCTTGAGCATCGAGCAGCAGGCAGACGGCAGCCTCAAGGGCTACGGTTTCTACACTGGCCAGCATCCCGATTGGGAAATGGTCGATGTTGTCCAATTCACCCCCCGCGCCGATCACTTCATCGCCGACCTGGGTGATGGCATCGAACTGATCTGGACCCCGGCCACCAACCCGTCCGACACCCTCGGTATTCCCGCCCTGGAAGCGGCGCCCCAGGCACCGCCAATTTGGATCTATCCGCCGACGCCGATGGCCGACAGCATCATCGTCGACCCGATCTATCCGCCGGAGTACAGGGATTTCATTCTGGTGTTTCCGGCGGATTCGGGGGTTCGGCCGGTTTATGTGGTTTTGAGTGTTCCGGGGGATCACAAGTACTACACCCCCCCGTCACTGCTTCCTGCGTTTCCAGACGCTAAAATTGCCCCATCCAAAACGTTTGTACGTGGCGGCGGCGTTAAACGTCGAAGATGGAAGGACCGTAAAGGCAAGATTTATGAATGGGACTCACAGCACGGCGCTGTAGAGCTATACACAAAACAAGGTCAACATCTGGGTGAGTATGACCCGATAACTGGCGAACAAACCAAACCCGCTAACCCGATAAGGAAAGTAGAAAAATGAAGCCGATTGTTGAAGTTTTTGATATGACAACGGAAGAATTAATACAGACAGTAGAAGTCCCAGACGCCTATATGGACCAGTTGGCTGCGCTTATGGGTTGGACAGAGCCTGAGGATTTTTGCTTTGTCTATGATTTGTTGCCACCGCAGATAAAGACGATAGAAGAGTGGACACAAACACGCTTTGGCGGTGATAACCGAATCATTCAGATCGTTTGTATTGAATAGGCATAAGTATTAAACACGATCGCGCAAGCAAACTTTCTTCGAATAAGAGATGACGCTTTGTGCGACTTAACTCGGCGAGCGACTAAACCCGATCACTGATGAGCAGTGACCGAACCCAAACTACCGATGCAACCCAAGGCGCACAAGCCGGCGGATTCTGGCGTAGTTGTAGGTAATGGCGCAAGGCGACGTCGGCTCGTGAGTCTGGCCGTCCAACGCCTGACAGACCCGGCATAAAAATCTTTCAGTTCCATCCCTTCCCGCAAAGCTCCCATCCGCTCCAGCAAAGTCCCCGGCCAATCCGTACCCCGATAATGTCCACTTCGCTAGCCCGCCCCTTACCGCCAGCACCCTATAAACCCCATGAACCTACGCACCTTCATTCGCAGCTATTGCCTCAATTCCAGGCTCGCCACGAATGCCCTACTCCGCCTGCACCGGACGCTCTCTTCCCTGGTCCGCTATCTGGCCCGGCAAGGCTTCGATTCCAACACCTGGCCGGCCACCCGCGACGAAGGCGCCCTGGACCGTCGCCTCAACACTGTGTGCCCAGAGCTGGCCGCTACTGTGTTCAGCCACGCCCGCGAAGGCATCATGCTGGTCGACCCATTCGGCCGGGTCATCGCCGTGAACGAGGCTTTCACCCGCCTCACCGGTTACGCGCCAGAAGAAATAAAAGGCCGCGAACTGAATGCCCATCGCATGGTGCGTCGGCTCGCGGCGTTTTATGGGCCGATGAAAATTGCGCTGGATTTCCACGGGCATTGGTCCGGTGAGATTCAAAGCAACCATAAGGATGGCCGGGAGATGACGTCGCGGATCAGCATCAGTGCGGTGCACGACCGGCACGGCAATGTTCAGCATTATGTGGCGCTGCTCAGCGACATGACGCAGATGAAGCAGCGCCTGCAGTTGTTGGAGCGGGATGCCCGGTATGACGCGCTCACGCAATTGCCCAATCGCTTGCTGTTGGCCGAGCGCATGCGTCAGGCGTTGGGCAAGGCGCGGATTCATCAGCATAAGGTGGCCATCGCGTTTATTGACCTGGATGGGTTCAAGGCGTTGAACGACAGTTATGGGCATGACTGGGGGGACCGGGTGTTGCAGATCGTCGCAGCGCGGATCAATGCGACGCTGCGCGAGAGCGATACGTTGGCGCGGCTGGGCGGGGATGAGTTTGTCGCGGCGTTGGTGGGTTTGCAGGAGGCGGAGGACAGCGAGCCTTTGCTCAAGCGGATGCTGGCGGCGGCGAATGCGCCGATTTTGATTGGTGCGCAAACGGTGGAGATCGCTGCGAGTATCGGCGTGGCGTTTTTTCCGGAGCATGGGCTGGAGGTCGATGGACTGATCAGCAAGGCGGATCAGGCGATGTACCTGTCGAAAAAGGCCGGTGGTAATCGCTTGGCGTTTTGTCCGACCCGCTGTCTTTCGGTCAATAACGAAGCCTGACGGTGGTGCCGACGGTTCGTTCGTTGCCGGTCATGACACCGTAGTCGCCGGCGCCGAGCAGTGAATAGACGGCAGTGATGTACTGACGGTCGAAGACGTTGCGCACCCAGCCTTCGACTTCCCACGCACGGTCCTGGCTGCGCAGGCCCAGGCGCAGATTGGTGAGGCCGTAGCTGGGTTGATAACTGCCTTCGCCGCCTTCGAGGGTGCCGTAGTAACCGCTCCGGAAGCTGTAGTCGACGCCGCTGTAGGCCTCCAAGCCGTAGGGCAACGGGTGGGTGTGGTCGAGGCCGCTGCTGAGGTTCCATTCTGGCGCGTTGTAGACCCGGTCGCCGCTGAGGTCGCAGGTCCATTGGCCCGAGGCCGGTGGGCATGGGGCGTTGGGGAAGCTCCGGTAGCGGGCATCGCTCCAGGCCAGGCCGAGGCGCCCGGTGAGTTGCGAGGTGAGTTGCCAGGCCGAATCCAGTTCGATGCCGCGCAGGCGGACTTTGCCGACGTTGATCAGGTTGTCCCGCAGCGGTGGCGCGAACACCGACGTTGGCGGGCTGTAGGTCAGCGCTTGGTAGTTGTCGACGTCGGTCTGGTAGACGGCGAGGTCGAGCAGCGCACGGTCATTCCAGAAGCGCGTCTTCATGCCCAGTTCCAGCGACGTAGCGCGCTCCGGCTCGAAGGTCGGCGCGGTGAACGGGCCGACCACGTCGAAGTTGATGCCGCCGGCCTTGTAGCCCCGCGACCAACTGACGTAACCCATCACGGCATCGCTGAAGCGGTAGCCGGCGCTGAGCAGGCCGGAGACGTTGTCTTCTGCAATCGAGTCGTCGCGGTAATAGCTTGCGCCGAGGGCGATGTCGCGTAGCAGTTGGCCGCCCGCCTGGAAAACCGGCGGCAGTCCGGTCAAAGGTGCGAGGTTGCTGACGTCGCGGGAGACCCAGCCGTCCTTGCGCTCTTGGCTGTAGCGCAGGCCGCCAGTGAGTTCGAGGGGGTCGATGGGGCGCCAGGAGATCTGGCCGAAGACTGCCCGGCTGTCGCCCTTCTGCTCGCCGCCGTAATGTTGCCGGGCGCCGTCCAGCAGCATGGCCGGCACCTGGCTCGGATCGGTGATGTTGATGCCCAGTTTCTTCAGTTGCTCCAGTTGATCACCGACAAACCAGGGCGCGGCGTCCTTGCCGAATTCGGCGTCGATGTCGCGGTCGAGCTGTTGGCGCAGGTAATAGAGCCCGGCGACATAATCGATGGACGAACCGGCGGTGCCGGACAGGCGCCATTCCTGGCTGAATTGCCGGTGCGCCAGTTCCGTCTCGGACTGCGCCACGGAAAGCGCGGTGCTGTCGCCGTCGCGGGTGGCGCGGTAGTCCCAGTCGCGGTAGGCGGTGATGCTGGTGAAGCGCATCGCCTCGTCCAGGTCCCAGTTCAATTCCAGCGAGACACCGTTCTGCAGGGTTTGCGGGCGCCCCGGCGCGTCGATGCGCGTCTCCCGTTTGTAAGGGTCGGGCTCCGCCAGCGGATAGCCAAGGAATTTGGCGCGCTGGCGGGTTTGCTGGCTGTAGTGATTGACCAGCAGCACGTTGCCGGCCTCGTTTTGCTCGGCATAGTCGGCGATCAGGCGCGCGCTGAAATCCGGGTTCGGCGTCCACAGCAGCTGCCCGCGCAAACCTTGGCTGTCGGCGTCGCCGAGGCGGGCGCCGTCTTGCAGGTTTTCCACCGAGCCATCGGAGGCGCGGTCAAAAACATTGAGTCGTCCGGCAAGCACGTCGTCCCGCAGCGCCCCGGAAATCGTTCCGCGATATTCGCGCAAACCGCGCTCACCGTAACTGGCTTCGAGGTTGGCCTCGGGTTGAAACGTCGGTGGACGGGTGATGATGTTCAGCGCGCCCGCCGTGGTGTTCTTGCCAAACAAGGTGCCTTGCGGCCCGCGCAGCACTTCGATGCGCTCGATGTCCATCAACTCGGTGAAGGCCATGCCCTGGCGCGCCTGGTAAACGCCGTCGACGTAAGTGCCGACGCTGCCTTCCAGACCTTCGTTGTAGGCGGTCGCGCCGAACCCGCGCAGGCCGAAGCCGGCATAACGGGCGTCATGGCCGGACACGACCAAGCCGGGCACCCGTTGCTGGATGTCTTGAAGCGTGTGCAGGCCGGCCTCGTCCAACTGCTCGCCGTAGAGGACGTTGATCGGGATCGGCACGTGCTGCGGGTCTTCCTCGCGGCGGCGAGCGGTGACGGTGGTTGCGTCGAGGGCGATGACGTTTGGCGCGGACGGCGGTTGCTCTAGCGCGGCAACAGACATCCAAGGCAACGCCGAAAGGCTGCCGAGCCAGAGCAGCCGGTAACCCATCCCCGACATGCTATTGCTCCCGAGCCATCGCGCGGTGCAACGTATCCGAGCAAGCCAGCGTCTTGACCCTGGCCAGCAATTCGCGGCTATCGGCGGGCTTGAGCAGTACCGCATCGAATGCCAGGTCTTTTGGGTAGCCTTCCGGCCTGCGTGCCGGGACGGCGGAATACAGCATCACCGGAAGATGGCGCCAGCGCTCGCGCACATTGCGCAGCAGTTCCCAGCCATCCATGCCGGGCATCATCTGGTCGCTGATCAGCAGGTCGACCGGCTGCTGCGCCAGGCAGGCCAAGGCGTCTTCACCGTTCGCCACCATGCTCACGTCAAACCCATAACCGGCCAGCAGGTCGTAGAGCCATTCGCTGTTCTGCTCGATGTCGTCCACCAGCAGGACATGCTTGCCTTGGCCATCAAACGGCGCGGCATGGTTATCGACGATGCCGATTTCAAGGTCGTGTTCCTGGGCGCAGATCAATTGCAGGCTGAAACTGAAATGGCTGCCGCCCCCCTCGGCGGTTTGCGGTTCCAGCCGGCTGTTCATGCGCTCCAGCAGTTGGGTGACGATGGACAAGCCCAGCCCGCTGCCTTCGTAGCGCTGCGCATTGCGGCCGCGGCGGAACGGTTGCAGCAGTTGTTCGAATTCTTGCGGATCGATGCCGATGCCGGTGTCGATCACGCTGAAGCGCAGCCCGACGGTTTCAGGCGTCGCCCCCGGAGTCGCGCTCACTTCGAAACCAATCTGGCCGTTGCGAGTGAATTTCGCCGCATTGGCCAAGAGGTTCATGAGGACCTGTCGGAGGCGTTTGAAATCGGCCTCCACGAGCGGCGGCAGATCATCCGCCAGCACCGCCTCGAAGGTGTTGCCCTGGCGCGCAGCGAGAAAACTTGCCTCATCGGCGATCTCTTGGAGAAAGCCGTAGAGGTAACCCGGCGCGAGGGTCAGTTGCATCTGTTCCAGCTCGCCACGGGAGAATTCGAGCATCTCATCGATCAGCTCCAGTTGCTGGCGGGCATTGCGCTCGATGGTGGCCTGGTAGTCGCGGTTGGGCCCGGCGTGCAGCAGGCGCGCGTAGTCGATGATGCGCACGAGCGGCGAGCGCAGGTCATGGCTGATCCGCGCCATCAATGCACTGCGCGCCGCAAGCGATTCTCGCAACTGGGTGGTGCGCAGGGCCACGGTGCTTTCCAGGCGTTCCTGCTCGGCTTGGCGCTGTTGTTCGAGGCTGGATAGGGCATGCTTTTCGCGATGGCGGCTGCGGCTGACTTCCATGATCAGCGTGCACACCAGAAACGCCACGCCCGGCAGGGTCGAGGACAAGCTGTATTTGCTTTGCGGCGACTGCCAGGGCAATTGCTCCTGGGGGAAAAACAGCCGCATCAGCAATTGCGCGAACAACAACCCCGGCACCAGCCAGGCCATCCAGTGATAAGCGAGCCGTCTGCGCCAGGCCATGAACAGCGTGGCGAGGAGCACGCCGTAGAAACTCATCAAGGACAGCTGGACCCACTGCGCGCCCTGGATAGGATCGACCTTCAACCACCAGAGTCGGCCAAGGACACAGCCCAACAGCGGCAGCCAGTAGCTCCAGCCAACGATTCTGGGCAGCCGGGAAACCTGCAGCAGCACGCGCATGTAGGCCAGGAACAACACGAACGAGACCGCGCTGGCGCACGTCAGCAGCTCGCGGGTCCAGCCCAGCACGCTGGGCCAGTAGATCAGGTAGCCGTTGAGGATGCAGGTCAGCAGGATATAACTCAGCACCGCGCCGGCATTCACGCTCAGCAACCGGGAGCGCAAGATCCAGCCCACAATGAAGCCGAACGGGACCACCAGCAGGACAATGCCCAGGGTGAGCCCATCGCTCAGGTAAGTCCGTTGCTGACTGCGCAGCAGCGCCGGTTCGGACCACAGTTCCGGCTCCAGCAGCATCTGGAAATGGCTCGTCACCCGGACGTACACCGTGGCGCTCTGTCCTGCCGCCAGCGAGACCGGGAACGCCGGTTGCCGCGCCGCCGGCTGCGGCCAGTCGGCCAGGGGATGGGCGCCGCCGGCATGGGCATCACGCCAGCGCCCGTCGGCAAACTGATAGACGCGGACGTCTTCGAGGCGCGGCGCCCCGACTACCAGCAAACGCGAACAGGTCGCAGCGCTGGAATTAGTGAATTGCAGTTTCAACCAGAAGGCCGAGCGGCTATAGCCTTGTGACGGCCAACTCGGCGTTGCGGCGTGGAATCGCGTTTCGGGCAGCTGCGCGATTTCTGCCAGGCTCGACTTTGCCTCGACGTCCTCGAAAATCCGTATCGCCGGCATCACGTCGAGGTATTCAGACTGGCAGATATCCACAGGCGCCGCCCGCAGCAGGCCTGTGGATAACAACGCCATCGCCAGTAATAGAACCTGTAGAAGCCGCATCAGACGCGCCCGGCCGACTCTGCATCAGCGATGCCAAGGGTCTGCTGGCGAAACTGGCTGGGCGTCATGCCGATTCGCTGGCGAAAGGCCGTGGTGAAGTTGCAGGCACTGCGAAAACCGATCAGTTCGGCGACGTCCTGCACGCTCATGGCGCTTTCGCAGAGCAATTCCTGACCGCGACGCAGCCGCGCATCGCGGATATAGGCGAACACGGTCAGGCCCAGGAATTCGCGGAAGATCCGTGAGAGACGTTTCTCATGGGTACCGACTTTTTGCGCAAGCTGGACCAGGGACGGCATGTCATCGAGGTGCTGTTCAATGAGCCGCATCGCGGCGCGCAGCACGATCTCGTCGCCTTCCGGCTCAGGACCTGCCGGGCTGTGTACACCGGCCAGCGGCGCGCGCCAGGTCAATTGCAGGTGGATCTTGATACGCGCCAGCACTTCTTCGGGCGCGCAGGATTTGGGGATGTAATCGACCCCGCCGACGGTCAGCCCTTCCAGGCGCTCAAGGGTGCTGTTAGCCGAAGACAAGAACAGAATCGGCGTGTGCCGCGTCGACGGCGCCTCGCGCAGCAGCCGGCACAGGCTGAAACCGTCCATGTGGGGCATGTGCACGTCCAGCACGATCAGGTCTGGCCGCAACGCCAGAGCACGCTGATAACCCTGATGGGCATCGCTGGCCAGGGAAATACGCCAGGGTTGCGTCTTCAGCAGGACGAGCGTTGCGCGGATATCCTCCGGAACATCGTCGATAAGCAGAATATGCGGCAGCGGCTCGGACGACGCCGTCGCGCCTACAGCCACAGCCGCCCGCCCTTCGTATCGTCCGTCGTCCATTCGCCATGTTCCTTATCGTGCTTTTGCCAATTAATTGCCGGAAAGCCAAGGTTTTGCAAAGCCAATCGATGGATCGGTAAAAATCGTTATACCGATAGCGGCAGGTCCAGCGAAGACTTGAAGACGGTGAACCCATGGCCGCACCAGCGCTGGCGACCTATGCTGATGCGGTCTCACTTCGACAGGCAGGGCTTTGATGATCCAATGCAAACGCGCCTATGAAGCAGCGAGCGCCGAGGACGGCGTGCGGGTTCTGGTAGATCGCTTGTGGCCGCGCAATTGTCGCAAGGATACGCTGGTGATTGATGAGTGGCTGCCGCAGGTCGGGCCTTCCCATGAGTTGCGCAAGGCGTTCAAGGCGGGGGCGATTTCGTTTGCCGGGTTCAGCGTGGCGTATCGGCGGGAGCTGGCGGGACGGCCGGAGCATTGGTGGAAATTGGTGGATGTTGCGCGGGGTGGGACGTTGACGTTGGTTTATGCGGCCAAGGCAACGGCTGAGAACAACGCGGTGGTGTTGGCCGAATGGCTGGAGGACGAGGTGGAAAAACGCGCGGAAGCCAGTTCGCCGGTTTGTTATCTCTCAGATTTTCAGGACCGGTGATATGAAATCCCGTGGCGAGGGAGCTTGCTTCCTCACCACGGGGATTGGTGGTTGCCTTGGGTGTGCGGCTAAGATGGCGCGTAGAGAAATCACAAGGAAGGCAGGCGTGATGCAATCGCAATTTGATCCCTTGGTTCATATCGATTGGAAGGCACCCGGCAACGACTTGCTCGGGTTGTTGCAGCATTACTATCCCGACATCGGTGTGTTTGCCGGCCCGGTATTCGAGGCGCTGTTGGATGAGTTGTCCAACGAGATGCCCGAGGTGTGCTTCGAGGCGTTGGCGCCGGTGTTGGCGAGCCAGGGCTATGACCTGTGGAATCTCGATGCCGGTGGCGATGATTATCGGCCGGTGGTTGTCCCGGTCGCTCAGCGCGAGGCGTTTGCCAAGCATTGGCAGGGCCAGCGTGGCGAGCTGCGATTCACCGCGAACTTGATCGAGCCACCCAAGCCTGCCTCCGCCGAACGCAAACCGGCCAAACCCAAGGGCCGTAAGGTGAAGTGGCTGCAGGAAGTCCATGACTATCCCGGCGCCACCTATGTGCATGAGTACAACTACCGCAACGGTTGGGCCGCGATCACCGAACAGGATGAAGATCAGTGGCTGTGCTTTCTGATTGATTACAACCAGTGGCCGCCCGCTGAGCAGGACATGCTTGAACACCGGAGCGATGGGATCGATGGCGCGGATCTGGCGCTCATTGATGCAGATGCCCAGCATACGTTGTGGCGCCGTCGGGTTAAGCGCGGTGATTACAGCGCAGACGACCGGTACACATACGAAACTCGTCAGGGTCATGCCATTGAGCATTTCGGACCTGCCTACGTGGAATGGCCAGGGTTTGAAGAGCCCTGCGTGGTGCTGGGGTCGCTGATATTTGAACGTCAGCGCCTTTACGAACCCGAGCATTTGACGCGGATCTGGCGGATCACGGCGGACAGCAGCGAGGTGATTTTCGAGGACGCGGATGAACTGACGATCCTGCCCCTCGGCCCTGGCCGCTTGCTGTTCATGCAACACAATGGGCCGAAGTGCTGGATCTGGAATCAGGACACGCCCCAGCAAACCATCGCCGCCAAACCGATGCCCGCCGAGGCTTATAAGCTCAGGGCGGCAAGCGCGTATCTGGGGGGCGATGAGATTTTGCTGTTCAGCGAAGGCGCACGGCAGAACGTCGAGCATTCGGGTTATCAGGAAACGGTGCTGTTGGCGTGGCGCTTCAACTTTGTCACCGGGGCCAAGAGTAAGGCAACGCTGGACGGTTTCGGCAGCGAACTGCGCCAGGACACGCGCTTGCTCGTCACCCAGCCGAAGCAGGTCATCACGTTGCGCACGTTTCATGGGCAGCTTCATGTTTCGCGAGGGCACGGTGATTGGTGGGTGTGGAACTACCAGACCAATACGTTTGGCTCGCACACCCTGGTCTGGTTCTGGAATCAGGGCAGTGATGAGGTGGTGAAGCTGTCTACCAAGGACATTGTGCGGATCAAGCCGAGTATTCGTTATGTGCCGGCACAGGATCGGTACCTGGCGTTCGAGACGGCGTTTGTGGCGCGGTTGCCCGCGTTCAGTGAGATGGTCGAGGCCAAGGGGAGTGAGGTTCTGTTTTTTGAGTGACGGGCCTCTGCCGCATCCTCTTCGACCGTACGCTATCACCGTGGTGAGGGAGCTTGCTCCCTCACCACGGTGATAGCAGTGTTCTCACACGAGCAGCAACCCGCGAAACCCTCGCGCCGCGTAATACGACTGCACGCCGTTGTGGTAGACGAACACCCGGCCATAACGGTAGTCGCCGAAGATCGCTCCATCGAGCGAGCGAAGTTCAGGGGGCGTTGCCAACCAACTGGAGGTTTTGGCATCGAACTCGCCGAGCGTTTGCAGGGCCCGGTATTGGTCTTCCGTCAGCAGGGCGATACCCATCGCTTCGGCCATTTCCATGGCGCTGCCTTTGGGCTTGTTCTCCTTGCGTGCGTCCAGGGCTGCGCGGTCGTAGCAGAGGCTCCGGCGGCCGGTCGGGCTCTCTTTGGCGCAATCGCAGAAGGTGACAAGACCGGTTTCTTTATCGTGGCCGATCACGTCTGGCTCGCCGCCCGTGGCTTCCATGGCTTGAAGGGATTTCAGGGTGTTGGGGTTGTTTTCCAATCTGGATTGGACGTCGGCCCAGGCGATGTCTGGATGACGCTGGGGGTTTTGTTCGAAGCGGGTTTTCAGGGTTTGGATGAGGTTGTCTTGTTCTTGTTTTTTCATGGCTTGGGCGTCCGCTGGTGATCGGTCGACCAATGATAGTGACTCCAACGCTGGAAGTTTGAGATCCGAGCGACACAAACTCGAATACCTACGCGAAGATGTCCGTATCCCTTCCTGATCGAAGCACAGAGTCATGCCCAAATGGCTACCGACAACACGCCGAATGCTTTGCTGAACTTTCAACCGATCAACCTCGGCCAAGACAGCGACATTTGCGTTCGCTTCTTCAAGGACATGCTGCCGTTTTCTTGCAGGGCTGGGCTGCGAGCGGATGAGATTATCTGTGAGCGAGACGAACCAAAGGGCGGCGCAGTTTTACCGCCATCATGGTTGGACGGATATCGGGCCCAGGCAAGACAAACCAGAGCTGCGTTTGCGCTTGATGGAAAGGTCCATCGGCTAGTACCAGAGGCGCGAGATCGGACTCATTCAAGGAATTTGGAGCCTCGTTTGAATCAGGTTTTTTGCGCGCTATCAGACGTGCTGATAGCGTGCAAAAAACCTGGTCGAAGCGACTAAACACCCAGCTACCGCTGCGCCTCCCCCTGTGGATAAACATCACTCACATTCAACGACAGCTGCGCAGCCACCTCATAACCATCGGCCTTGCTGAAGCTCAACTGAAACTCCTGATAGGCCGGCCCGGCCAGCCAGCGGTTGACTTGCAGGTCCTGATACTTGGAGCTCTCCCCCGGCGTGAGCTGCCCAAACAGCGGAAAGCCTGCATCGGAAAAAACCCGGTCGGCCTCGAACCAGTCCATCTCGTTACCAACTTTCACGCTTGAGCCCACCGCCGCCCAGGCCTCTGGCGTGACTTTCTGGCCGACGTCCAGGAAGACCACCTTGCTTTCTTTCGCGGCGATCAGGAAGGGCAAGGTTATCGGTGTGCCCGTCGAATCGAGGAGTTTGGATTTCATGCCGGCGTACTCCCCGCCGCCATTTTCCCTGCGCTCCCATATCCGCCAATCGATGACACTTTCCGGATTGAAACTATTGTTGGTGAGGATGATTTTGTAGCGTTGCTTGAAGAGTACCGACGGGAAATCTGCGAAGGGTTTGTAGAACGACACCTTGGTGTGTTCGGCGCCGACCCGGATGATGATCGGAGTTCTGCGGCTGGCGACGCTGTCCTGATATTGCTGGTAGCTGAAGTAAGCGGAGGCGATGGAGACGACCAGGGCCAGAGTTGCAATGGCATCTGTCCGGGTGAGAGTTTTGAACCATTTCATCATGAGGTGGCGAGTCCGGGTATTTGTGGTGGTCAAGATGACGTCATCGCGAGCAAGCTCGCTTCCACAGAGCTTTGTGTCGCTATGCCATTCCAGCATGGTTAGCTAAGGTGAAGTAACCCGTAGCGTCCATCACTCAATACATGAGGCCTGTATGCGGCACTTCACGATTCAACGTATCGACCACATCGTCCTGCGTGTAAAAGACCTCGAGCGTAGCCTGGCTTTCTACACAGCGGTGCTCGGTTGCGAGCTCAAGAAGCGCCGGGACGATCTTGGCATGCTTCATCTGGGCACCGGTGTTTCGATGATTGACCTGGTGGCTGTCGACGGGCCTCTCGGTCGCCAGGGTGGGCCGGCGGCCGGTAAAAAGGGACACAATGTTGACCACCTCTGCCTGCGTATCGAGCCGTTCGATGAGCCTGCCCTTCTTGCTCATTTGACTTCAGCCGGCCTGAGCGTTGAGAAAGCCCAGATGCGCTATGGCGCGGAGGGAAAAGGTTGGTCGATCTACTGCTTCGATCCGGACGGCAACCAGATCGAGTTGAAGGGGCCGGCGCTGGAGCCCTGAGCTGCAACTGCGGGCAATCCCCCTGTGCAGGCTTGCTCGCGAAAGCGGTCTGTCTGGATCGGTGATGTTGACTGTGCCGGCGTCATCGCGAGCAAGCTCGCTCCCACAAGCGGCCGGTGATGGACGCAATGGTGGCACTTCAGTAGCATTCGTCAACTTTATAGATCCTTCAAGGCCGCCCCATGTTCACCCTGCCCCGCCGCTCTTCCTCGTTGTCAGTGTTATCGGCGTTGTTTGTAATGCTCGGCGGTTGCAGCGTCAACGGCAGTTACCCCGACGCGATTGAACCGGACGCTGCCAAGTTGCGGTTCGTCGCCAATACCAGCAACGCCACACTGGATTATTTCGACGCAGCTCATTGCGACGGGCAAACCACGGGCATTCTCAACAATCTGCTGCTGAGCGATACCGCGCGGCGGGTGGGGATGAGCGTTCCGGCGCCCAAGGACGCCAAGGGTTATCTGGAGGTCAAGCTCAAGCCCGGCGAGCAGATTTACTTGCGCACCAACATGAACACGGGTTATGCCGTGTGCGGCAAGGGCTTCAACTTTACCCCCGAAGCCAATGCGGAATACGAGGTGACCTTCAAGTCCGAGAAGAACTTTTGCCAGACTCAGTTGCAACGCTTGCAACGGGTCGATGGCAAGGACGTGCGCACGCCGATTCCGCTCTTGAAGAAAGACTTCCCGGCCTGCGCCGGTCGCAATGCGCTGTTTCCCAAAACCTACCCGGACACGCCCCATCGCCTGGAGCTGATGAACCGGGTCATCGACAAAAGCCTGGTCGTCACCGTAAAGGCCGACCCGGCCAAAGAAAAAATCGAGCCTTATTCGCCCGAGAAGCTGGACACCTTGATCAGCGAACGCAAGGCCAAGCTCGGCTTCGAGCTGCCGGCTGACTACTGGACGCTGTACCGGGAAAACCTGAAGACGTTTGGCGATGACATGGCGCAGAAAAAAGCGCGCTCGATGGAACGCTTCAAGGAGGAATACCAGGTGCGCCTGCGGCAGTTGAAGGATGAGCAGTTGGAACAATGGGCGTTGCCCAAAACCGCCAATGCCAAGCCGGAGAAAGCCGAGATCGACCTGGACGTCGCGATGATGGTGGAGTACTTCCGGATCGGGAATGGGGTGACGGTCGAAGCGGTAGGTCATCACTTGGAGAGGATGGCGCAGATGGATGAGCGTTACGGGGTATGTGCGCGGTTTGCGGAGTGCTGGAAGCGCAACTAGTAGGAACACTTTCCAGGCTGAACACCGAAAAGTGCAAGAGGCAGGTGATGCTTTTGCGCTGCTGATTGATCACCCCCATGCTCCAGCCATCCGGCGCGGTGTGGGCAGGTATGCGGCACTTCAAAGTGCTGGTCGGCGATGACAACAGCAAACGTACCTGGGCGAACCACCAGAGCTGGCCCAGCATCGGGCCGCCCTTCAGACAGATTGAGCCTCACCACGTCGTAATCGATGCCTGCCTCTTTCAAGAAAATACTGATTTTCTGCCCGTTGGGCGTATCTGCCGTATAGAGCGTAATGGCGGAAGCCGTGGTCATGAGGAACTCCATTTCAGGTGGATTTCATTGCATTTGCAATCATATTGAGCCGTGCCGTATGGTGCAAGCACGACGGAACGCACGGAGATTGTGGAATGATCGGCTTTGCCAGCTTCAGCAAAACACCAGAGACCCGCCTGGCCGCCCAGGCCTGTATCAACAAGATCCGAACGCTTTCAGAGCTGCACGCCAGCGGTTTTTCCTCGCCGCTCTACACCATGATCGATATCGCCAATCGCCTCGAGAGGGACCCGGGAACCGCCCGGCATGTCTGGGTGATCCGCGCCAACAAGCAACCTGAAGTCGAGAACTGTCACACCCGCATCAGTGCCTGGCCCCTGCGTTTGAGTCCTGCCGCACGCGCCAGCGAAAAGCCGCTGCTGTATCTGACCAGCTCGGCGACATCGGCGGAACTTTGCGCGCTGTCGAACGAGTCCGCCAACCGGGGCATTTTGTGCAACGACATCGAAACCTTGCCTTCGCGATGGCCTAAAGGCGTTCACCCTTGGATGCCACTTTGGCTAGTGGCCAACCCACAATGCCTGCCCTTCGATCCGGCCAGCGGTGCCGAAGCGCACGCCATTGCCCTGGCCGCTTTGCAGAGCCTGTACGTGGAGGGTAACGACGGTTTTTATTACATGGCGCTTCACGATGAGCCCAACGATTTCCTCGGTCCCGTCGGCAACATCAGTGCGAGCCAGGCACTCAAGGGAATGTACAAGCTCACCGAGATCGAAACTGATGTAGGAGCGCCCCAGGTTCGCTTGCTGGGCGCCGGGTTGGCGTTGCAGTCGGTGATGAGCGCAGCACGGATGCTGGGTGAACACTGGGGCATCGCGAGTGAACTGTGGAGCTGCCCCAGCTACACCCGCCTGGCCCGTGACGCGGACAAAGCCCAACGCTGGAACCGCCTGCACCCTGAAAAGCCGAAGCGGTCCGCGCATCTGCTCGATTGCCTGGGCGCGGGGAGGAGCCCGGTCGTCGCCGTGACGGGCTACGCGCAGCACGTCGCCGCTCAGATCGGCGCACATGTCACGTCAAGGTTCGTAGCGCTCGGCGCCGATTCGACCGGAACCTCTTCGCAAGCCGTGGATAAACACTGGATCGTGGTGCTGGCGCTGCAAGCGCTGGCTCAGGAAGGTGTCATCGAACAGGCGTGCGTCAAGCAGGCGATGAGTCGGTATCTGTTGCAATGAAACGTAGCGTTCACTTCGCTCGACCGCTGCCGCGCGCGGCATTGGCCGCGCGCTCCAGCGCTTGGCTGAAGACCCGCTGCTGGTCGTCGTCGAATTGTGACAGGAACAATTCGTCCACCGCGCCTTCGTAGATTTTCCACATCTTCTTGCGCAGCGCTTTTCCGCTCTCGGTGATGGCGGCATACGCACCTCGACCGTCATCGCTGGCGCGGCTGCGGGTGACCAGGCCTTCCGCCTCCAGGCGGTCCACCAGGCGGGTGA
Source organism: Pseudomonas sp. Q12-87 (assembly GCF_001269755.1). NCBI lineage: Bacteria > Pseudomonadati > Pseudomonadota > Gammaproteobacteria > Pseudomonadales > Pseudomonadaceae > Pseudomonas > Pseudomonas sp. Q12-87. Next base: position 121,626 of record NZ_LHVI01000029.1, read on the forward strand.
GGTTGTAGCGCTCGATGGCCATGACGTCGGCCAGCTCGCTCATGCGACGTGCGCCGTCCGGGCCGCTTTCCAGGCCCCATAACGCGTCGTACCAGGCGTAGGCAGGCAGCCCGGCGGCCGCCAGTCGGCGCTCGATTTCGCGGATCAGGCAACGGTGGGCCCTGACGAATCTGAACCAGGTATCCGGCTCGTTGGAAGACATGCAGCACCTTTCTTAGAAATCGATTTAGTTGCAATTGTAGCGCGCGGCAGGCTAAGTTCTCGCACGTAGTTGCATCTGCAACTACAAAATTCTCGAAGGTTGGCGTCGCCCCACGCCCCTTAGTCAGGCACCAAACGACTCGGTGCTGCAGCACTGTCCAGGAGACGACAACGATGGCACAACAATCCATGTTTCTCGACGAGGATCCACAAGAGACTCGCGAATGGCTCGAATCCATTGAATCGGTGGCGAGTGTCGAAGGGCGTCCTCGCGCCCACTACCTGATCGACCAGATGCTTGATTTCGACGCCAACCGCCACGGCGATTTCTACGGTCGCGTGACGACGCCCTACGTCAATACGATACCGGTCGACCGCCAGCAGCCCTACCCCGGCGACCTGGCCGTGGAGCGCCGGATCAACGCCTATATTCGCTGGAACGCGCTGGCCATGGTGCTGCGCGCCGGCAAACACTCGAACGTGGGTGGGCACATCGCGTCCTACGCGTCGGCGGCGATTTTGTATGACGTCGGCTTCGAGCATTTTTTCCGTGGCCGCACCGAGCAGTTCGCCGGTGACATGCTGTACATCCAGGGCCACTCCTCACCTGGCATCTACGCACGCGCCTATCTGGAAGGACGCCTGAGCGAGGATCAGCTGGATAACTTTCGTCGCGAGACCGATCGCGATGGCGTCTCGTCCTATCCGCATCCACGACTGATGCCGGACTTCTGGCAATTCCCGACGGTGTCCATGGGGCTCGGCCCCATCACGGCCGCGTACCAGGCGCGATTCATGCGCTACCTGGAGGATCGCGGCCTGAAGGAACACCAGGGCCGCAAAGTCTGGGCGTTCCTCGGTGACGGTGAAATGGACCAGCCGGAATCGCTGGCGGCGATTTCCCTGGCGGGTCGGGAGAAGCTCGACAACATCATCTTTGTCGTCAACTGCAACCTGCAACGCCTGGACGGCCCGGTGCGTGGCAACAGCAAGGTGATTCAGGAATTCGAAAGCCTGTACCGGGCGGCCGGCTGGAATGTGATCAAGGTGATCTGGGGCAGCGGCTGGGATGCCCTGCTGGAAAAGGACAAGAGCGGCCTGCTGCGCCAGCGGATGATGGAGTGCGTGGACGGCGACTACCAGAACTACAAATCCCAGAATGGCGCCTATGTGCGCGAGCACTTCTTTGGAAAGTATCCTGAGCTGTTGGAGCTGGTCAGCGACCTGAGCGATGACGAGATCTGGAAGCTGTCTCGCGGCGGCCACGACCCTGAGAAGGTCCACAACGCCTATGCCGCCGCCATGCGCCATACCGGCGGGCCGACCGTCATCCTGGCCAAGACCGTTAAAGGTTTCGGCATGGGCGAAGCCGGTGAAGGCCAGAATATCAACCACCAACTGAAGAAAATGGGTGACGACGCGGTCAAGGCGTTCCGTGATCGGTTCGGACTGGAACTCAGCGATGACCAGTTGGGCGACATGCCTTACCTCAAGCCGGCTGCGGACAGCGTCGAGGCCCTTTACCTGCAAGCCAGGCGCAACCAATTGGGTGGCTACATCCCGGCCCGTTTCAATGCCGTGGCGCCCTTGCAGGTTCCACCCCTGTCGGCCTTGGACACACAGCTCAAAGGCACCGGCGAACGGGCCATCTCCACGACCATGGCGTTCGTACGCATTCTCGGCACGCTGCTCAAGGACCCGAACATCGGCAAGCTGATCGTGCCCATTGTCCCGGACGAATCACGTACCTTCGGCATGGAAAGCCTGTTCCGCCAGATCGGTATCCATTCCCACGTCGGCCAGCTGTATACGCCCCAAGACGCCGGCCAGCTGAGCTACTACAAAGAAGCCCGGGACGGCCAGATCATGCAGGAGGGGCTGAACGAATCCGGCGGGATTTCTTCGTGGATCGCTGCCAGTACGTCCTACAGCACCCACGGCGTGATGACGGTGCCCTTCTACATCTTTTATTCGATGTTTGGCTTCCAGCGCGTCGGCGACCTCGCCTGGGCGGCAGGTGACGCACGCGCCCGCGGCTTCCTGCTCGGCGCCACCTCCGGCAGGACCACGCTGATGGGCGAAGGCCTGCAACATGACGACGGTCACAGCCATGTGCTGTCGTCGACCATCCCATGCTGCGTGTCCTATGACCCGACCTACGCGTATGAACTGGCGGTGATCATCCAGGACGGCATGCGGCGGATGTATGCCGAAAACGAAGACGTCTTTTATTACATCACCGTTCTGAACGAAAACTACGCCCATCCAGCGATGCCCGAAGGCGTCGAGCACGGCATCCTCAAGGGCATGTACCGGCTCTCGGCGCCTGAAAAAACTGTCGAAGGCAAGCATGTCCAGCTGATGGGCTGTGGTTCGATTCTTCAGGAAGTGGTCGCGGCAGCTCAGTTGCTGGAACAGGACTTCGGCGTCAGCAGCGAAGTCTGGAGCGTTACCAGCCTGACCGAACTGCGTCGCGATGGGCAGGAAGCCGAACGCTGGAACCTGCTGCATCCCGAGCATGCGCCGCGTATCGGTTATGTGGAAAGTTGCCTGCAGGACAAACAGGGGCCGGTGGTGGTCGCGACTGACTACATGAAGATATTCGCCGATCAGATTCGCCCGTTCGTAGCCAATCGCCGCTTCGTGGCCCTCGGCACCGACGGTTTCGGCCAATCGGATACCCGCGAGTCGCTGCGCAGGTTCTTCGAAGTGGATCGGCACTTCATCGCCCTCGCGGCGTTGAAGGCTCTGGCCGACGACGGAAAAATGCCTCGGGAAAAAGTAGCCGAGGCGATCAGGCTCTACGGCATTGATCCGCAAAAGCAGAACCCTGCAAAGGTTTGAGCCTGAGCCTTGCAGCGGCGCCCCCTCAGGGCGCCGCTGCAACCGTTGGACGTGTTATTGCGCCGCTGGCTCAACCACACCCCTAACCCGCTGCAGCATATTGATCAAATGCAGGCGCATCGAAGCCCGCGCCGCTTCCGCATCCCGCCGCGCCAACGCCGCGTAGATCTGCTCCCGCTCACGCACCACCAATGCCCGATTTCCGCCCGTCTCCGCGGGTCCGGCCTGTTGCACGACGGCGATCAACGTGTTGCCCACATGGGCCATGGCATCGATAAAGAAGCTGTTGCCGGTGCACTGGGCGATCTGCAAATGGAATTCGAAATCCACCTGGGCGCTTTCGTCATTGGCAGCTTCAAGCGCATTCGCCGCGTCGAGCGCTTCACGCATGGCCTGCAACTGCTCCGGCGTGGCCCGTTGTGCGGCGATGCCGGCGGCTTCCACTTCCAGGCTCAGGCGCAGTTCGATGACGGCGAGCGCATCGTAGGCGCCGCCCTTGACGTGTTTGCTGCCCTGGAAATCACCCGGGCGGGCGGTGTCGACAACGAAGGTGCCGATGCCGTGACGGGTTTCGACCAAGCCTTCGGCCTGAAGCCGCGACATGGCTTCGCGGACCACCGTCCGGCTGACGCCGCGCTCCTTGATGATGACTTGTTCGGTGGGTAACTTGCTGCCCGCAGGCAAGTCGCCGGCCAGTATCTGCTGCGTCAGGTCGACCACCAGTTGCTGGGTCATGCTCAGGCGTCGATCGGGTGTGACACGGTCCATTGCAGCTATCCATTAAAGCCAGACGATCGCGCATTATAGCCGCGACCTAACGGCGAAACGCACTATAATGCCCGCTGATCAAACAAGAGCAAGCCGATGACGGATCAAGCGTTATCTCCATTGAACAAGCCACGCCGCCTCGCCGAAACCCTGGTCGACCGCTTTGCCCAGCGCATGCGTGAAGGCATTCTCAAGCGCGGCGAAAAGCTCCCCACCGAAGTGCACATCATGGAAGCCGAAGGCGTCAGTCGTTCGGTGGTGCGTGAGGCGCTTTCGCGCTTGCAAGCGGCGGGGCTGGTGGAGACGCGGCATGGCGTCGGGACCTTTGTCCTGGATATGCCGGCACCGGAGGGCTTTACCCTCGGTCCCGCGACAATCGCGACGTTGTCGGACGTGCTCAATCTGTTGGAGTTTCGCCTGAGCCTGGAAGTCCAGGCCGCTGGCATGGCCGCCGAGCGCGCAACGCCCGAAGCCTTGGCCGAGCTGGCCCAGGCCTTGGAGGCGTTGCTGCAAGGGCCGGAAAAGTCCGGCACCACCATCAACGCCGATTTCCAATTCCATTTGAAAATCGCCAAGGCGGCCGGCAATTACTACCTGATCGACATCATGAAGCACCTGGGCACGAAGCTGATCCCGCGTACCCGGATGAACTCCGCTTATTCCGGGCAGAGCGATCGCAGCGCGTACCTGCAAGGGATCAACGCCGAACACCAGCAGATCTTCGACGCCATCTCCAGCGGCAATGTCGATGCGGCGCGGGCGGCCATGTACCTGCATTTGAGCAACAGCCGCATGCGCCTGTGTGAAACCCAGCAACGGCAGGCGTTCTACAACGAATAACCTCACCCCCTGTGGCAATTGCTGTTCACTCAAGGTTTTGCCTGACTCATCGTGGCGAGGGAGCTTGCTCCCGCTTGACCGGGCTGGCGCTCCAGTGCGAAGCGCTCACAAGAATGGGCCTGCTGCGCAGTCCAGCGAGAGCAAGCTCCCTCGCCACGGATTCATCGCCCCCTTGAACGAGCAGCGCTGTCTGTGGGCGCTTGCTCTCACAACCTGGATCAGAAAAAGTTGTACTGAATACCGACCCGCAGGCGCAGTTGCCGATCACTGTCGACGGAGTTGACTTTGATATCACCCACTTCAAAGAACGGCGCCCAGCGTTTGTCCCACTTGTACTTGACTACAGCATTCTGTTCATAGTCGTCGGTGCCGCCGTTATAACGAATGTAGTTGGCGTCAAAGTAAGTGAGTTGATATTCATAGGCCCACGGCCCTTGGTTCGCGTAATTGACGTAGACGTCATAGCGATTGATCTTCTGATCGTCCTGACCGTTGTCCGGCACGTCACGGTCGATCTGGTCGCGGTCGAGCTTGGATGAATCGTAACGGTAGCGACCGGCAATGCTCAGTTCCTTGGTGATTTTGTAGCCCAGGCGCATGCCGAATTTGTAGGTGGTGGACTCCTCGTCGCTTTCCATGGCGAACGAAGGTGTCAGCGTCCAGCGGTCATCGATCTTGTGCTGGTAGTTGACGGTAAATTCATGACCGCTGCCGACGGTGTTGTCGAAGGCCACGTCTTCACGATCACCGGCGGTCTTGTATTTGAGTTCACCTTCCAGGCCCACGCCATTGTCCAGGCGCATGCCGAACTTGGCACGGTCGGCGTGCATGCGCGATTGTTCCGCATATTGATGGCGAACGTTGATATAACCGGTATCGGCGTGGGCCACAACCGAGGCGAACAGTGAAGTAACGGTCAGTACGGCGAGTGTCTTTTTCATGTTTTTTATTCTTGTGAGTTAAAAGAGCAAGTTGGGTTAAACGTCAAATCGCAGGCGAGCGCGTGCGCAGCATTGATGCCTGGGCTTCAACGTTTTCTACGGGTTAAAACAAGTACAACTGATTAATAGAAACTCAAACAGCGATGGGCACGCGCTGTAGGTCGCGGCTGGCCTGCACCAACAAACGGGTATACGCATGCGTCGCGCCGTCGTTCGCCAGAAGCTGACTGTCGAGCGTCTCCACCACCCTGCCCTGTTGCATCACCGCCAGCCGATCACACAAATGCGCCACCACCGCCAGATCGTGGGTGACCATCAGGTAAGTCAGCCCTTCCTGACGACGGAGGTCGGCCAGCAGGTTGAGGATTTCCGCCTGCACCGAGACATCCAGTGCCGAGGTCGGCTCGTCCAGCAACAGCACCCGGGGGCGCAGGATCAGCGCACGGGCAATCGCCACCCGTTGGCGCTGGCCACCGGACAACTGATGCGGATAGCGGAAACGAAAACTGTCGTTCAAACCGACCTTGCGCAGGATCTCGCTGACCTTCTGCGCGCGCCCGTCGATGCCGTGAATGCGCAGCGGTTCTTGCAGCGCGGCATCGATGGTGTAGCGCGGGTGCAACGAGGCATACGGGTCCTGGAACACCATCTGCACGGTGCGGTAGTGGTTCAGCGGCAGGTTGCGGGTCACGGCCTGGCCGGCGATGTGCAGTTGCCCGGTCCAATGCTGGTACTGCCCGGCCAGGCAACGCAGCACGGTGGTCTTGCCGGAACCGGACTCCCCCACCAAGCCGAATGCCTCGCCTTCGGCCACGCTCAAATCGACGTCGTGCAGTACCGCGTTCAGTGCCGCGCCCGTGCCGAAACTGAGGTTCAGACCGACGATTTCAATCATGCTCATGACAGGCTCCTCAAGCGTTCAACCAGAGTGGGTCGCGCTGCAACACCGGCAGCGTGGCGCGTGGATGATCCAGGCTGGGCAGTGCGGCCAGCAGCCCACGGGTGTAGGGATGGCTGGCTTGGTCCAGGTCGGCGGCGGCAATCGACTCGACCACCCGGCCGGCGTACATCACCAGCACGCGGTCGCAGAAATGTCGCACCAGATTCAAGTCGTGGCTGATGAAAATGAGCCCCAGGTCGCGCTCGCTGACCAATTCTTCCAGCACGTTGAGCACTTGCCGGCGCACCGACACGTCCAGTGCCGAAGTGGGTTCGTCGGCGATGATCACCTGGGGATCGGTGATGACCATCATGGCGATCATGATCCGCTGGCCCATGCCGCCCGAGACCTCGTGGGGATACAAATCGTAGACCCGCTGGGGGTCGCGGATGTGCACCTTGGCGAGCATGTCCAAGGCCCGTTCGCGGGCCTCGCGATGGGGCACTTTGTTGTGGGCCAGGTACGCCTCGGCGATTTGTTCGCCGACTCGCACCACCGGGTTCAACGAGTACTTGGGGTCTTGCATGATCATCGACATGCGCGCACCGCGAATCGCCTGGATCTGTTTTTCGCTGGCGGCCAACAGGTCGATATCGGCGAAGCGCAACGTCTTGGCGGTGACCCGTGCCGTCGGCGGATGCAGGCGCAGAAGACTGCGGCCAACGGTGGATTTGCCCGAGCCGGACTCACCGACGATGGCGAGTTTTTCCCGGCCCAGAGTGAATGACACGTCACGCACCGCCAACGAGGTTTTGCCGGCGTTGCGGAACTCCACACACAAGTCCTGCACGGCAAGTTTTATCTCAGTCATGGGCTGTTCCTCAGGATTGGCTGCGTGGGTCGAGGACGTCGCGCAAGCCGTCGCCCAACAGGTTGAAAGCGAGGCTGACCAGCATGATCGCCGCACCCGGCGCCGCCACCAGCCACCAGCTTTCGAGCATGTAGCGCCTCCCGGTGGAGATCATCGCGCCCCACTCCGGCAGCGGTGCCTGGGCGCCCAAGCCGAGAAAGCCCAGGGCGGCGGCGGTGAGGATGATGCTCGCCATGTTCATGGTCAGGCGGATGATCACCGACGACAGGCACATCGGGATGATGTGGCGCAGGATCAAGCGGGTACTCGACGCGCCCTGCAGCTGCACCGCGACGATGAAGTCGGCGTTGCGCAGCGGCAGTGTTTCGGCGCGAGCGAGACGGGCAATCGGTGGCCAGGCCGTCAGTGCGATGGCGATCACCGCATGCTCCAATCCCGGGCCGAGGGCGGCGATGAACGCCAGCGCCAACACCAGGCTGGGGAACGAGATGAAGATGTCGGTGATGCGCATGAACAGGCTGTCCACCCAACCGCCGAAGTAACCGGAAACCGTTCCGACCAACAGGCCGATGGGGCCGACAATGACCGTCACCAGCAAGACGATGTACAGCGTGATGCGCGAGCCGTACACCAGCCGAGCGAAGACATCGCGACCGTATTCGTCGGTGCCGAACCAGTGCACGCTGCTTGGCGCCTGCAAGGCCCCGGCAAGGTTCTGCAGCAATGGGTCGTGACCGGCAATCCACGGTGCGAAAACGGCGACCAGGATCAGCGTCGAGACCACAATCAGGCCGGCGAAGGTCATCGGGTTGCGCAGCAGGAAACGCAGCAGGCGCAAGGCGCTGGCCGCCAGCGCTGCCGTACTCGAAGCGGGCAGCGCGGCACTGCCGGCGGCGCTGGAAGCAAGGGGCAGGTTCATTAGCGAGTCCTCGGGTCGAAGATCTTGTACAGCGCATCGCTGATCAGGTTCAGCGTCACGAAGATGAGGCCGATCAGCAGCACGCACGCCATCACCGCGTTCATGTCGCCGAGTAGAAGGCTGCTGGTCAGGTACTGGCCGAAGCCCGGCCAGGCGAACACGGTTTCGATCAACACCGCGCCTTCCAACAGGCCGCCGTAGGCCAGCGCGACGATGGTCAACAACTGCACGCGGATGTTGCCGAAGGCATGGCCCCAGACGATCCGCCGCTGGGACAAACCCTTGACCCGGGCGGTGATGATGTACTCCTGGGACAGTTGCTCGAGCATGAAGCTGCGGGTCATGCGGCTGATGTAGGCGACCGAGTTGAAGCTGAGGATCACCGCCGGCAACAGAATGTGGCGCAACGCACTGCGGAAAGCCTCCCACTCGCCAGACCAGGCGGTATCGATCAGCAGCAGCCCGGTGTGTCTGGGGATCAGCCCGTCATAGGCCAAGCCGATGCGCCCGACGCCACCGGCCCAACCCAGCCAGGCGTAGAACACCAGGAAGGCCATCATGCCGATCCAGAAAATCGGCGTGGAGTAACCGAACAGCGTGATCAACCGTGCGACATGGTCACCGGCACGGCCCTGGTGGGTTGCCGCGTAGACACCCAGCGGCAAGCCCGCCAGCACGCCGAACAGAATGGCCAGGGTCGCCAGTTCCAACGTCGCCGGGAAGACCCGGGCGATGTCGCTGATGACCGGGTTGCCGGTCAGCAAGGCCATGCCGAAGTCACCGTGCAGCAGATCGCCGAGGTAGATCGCGAACTGGGTCCACAACGGTTTATCCAGGCCCAGCTCTTTGTACACCTGGGCGTAGGCCGAGGCGTCGGCGTCCGGGCCGACGATGGCGAGCACCGGGTCCAGAGGCATGACGCGACCGATGAAAAAGGTCAGCAGCAGCAACCCCAGTAGCGTCACCGCCACCGAACCGCCGCGCCGGGTCGCCGAAGCGGCCCGGGTTGTCCAGATTGAAAATGATGCAGTCGACATGTTCATTCCTGCCTTGGCCATATGGCCGTCGATTTCAGCGCTGCTTGTAGACGTCCCGAAGACGGGTGGTAGCGGCGGTGTGGCCGATGTAGTTGCGCACATCCGCGTGGATCACCACCTCATCGACCATCTGCGAGACCGGCATGATCGCCCCGGCCTGCTGGTCATAGAGGGTCTGGATCTGTGCGTAGATTTCACGCTGGCGTTCTGGGTCGCGCTCGCGCTCGGCCTGCTCGATCATCTGGTTGAGCTGCGGGTTGAAGAACGAGGTGCGCCAGCCTTGGAAGTTGCTCAACTTGGCTTCGGTGCGGTTGTCCGGGTTGTACACCAGGGCACGCAGGCTCGAATGTGGATGCCGCTCCGCCCCGCCACCACCGCGACCGACGAGAATGTCGAACTGGCGGTCGCGCATCGCCCCGTAGATCTGGTTGCCGGTGCCGGTGATGATCGTCGCCTGGATACCGGCCTGGGCCAGCGTCGCTTGCAGACTGGTGGCGATGTTGATGAAGGGTGGATCGGTCAGCGAACGGATGGTGATTTTGAAGCCATCGGCGTGACCCGCCGCTGCCAGCAGACGCTTGGCTTCGTCCACGTCCAGGCGATAACCCGGGTCGTCCAGGCGTGCCGGCAGCCCCAGCTGCAACGGTCGCTGATTGATCACGCCGTAGTGCGGCATGACCACGTCATTGATGCCTTGGTAATCGATGAGCAGGCGGATCGCCTGGCGCACACGGATGTCCTGGAACAACGGCTGCTGCATGCTCATCGCCACGTAGTACAGCGTGCCCCGGGCGATGCTTTGGATACGGACCTCATCGACCTTGCCCAGCGCCTTGATGTCCGTGGCGGCCATGCCGCGGGCGACGTCCAGGTCACCGCGTTCGACCATCAGGCGCAACGCCTGGGATTCGGTCATGTTGCGCATGATCACCCGGCGCAGCTTCGGAGCGCCGCGCCAATAGTCGTCGTTGCGACTCATCAGGATCACGTCGTTGGCCCGCCAGATGTCGAGCTTGAACGCGCCGGAACCGGCCGTGTGAGTCGCCAGCCACGCAGCGCCCTGGTCGTCGCCGACCTGATGCTGCAAGGCGACCGAACGATCGATGATGAAAGCGCTGGGCGAGGTGGCCAGGGTGTTGAGCACTAGCATCGGATCGGTGCTGCGCGGCAGTTCCATGACAAAGGTGTGCGGCCCTTCGGCGCGCATCAGCGTGGTGACGTTTTCAGCGGTGAAGCCGTAGGCTTTCCAAGTGGAGGCCAGGGCGCGGTTGAGGGTGACGACGCGTTGCAATGACCAGGCAACGTCTTGCGCCGTGAGCGGAGTGCCGGAGTGAAAGCGCACGTCATTGCGCAACTGGAAGGTCAGGCGCATGCGGTCGGGGCTGATCTCCCAGGCTTTCGCCAGGGCCGGAATCAGCGTGTCCGGCTGCGCCGCGTCCTGCTCCAGGAGCATGTCATAGACATTGGCGTTGACCTCGGCGACCTCCAGGCCCGTCGCGGCGGCGGGGTCCAGGGACAACAGGTTGATCATGCTCATGCCCACCACCAATTGGTCGGCGGGCGTTTCGCCTTGGGCCAGGCTTGCGGGCACCTGCACTGCCCACAGGGCCACGGTGACACACAGCAGCCTGGTCAGGCGCTTGGGCCAGAGATTCATGGTTCAGTCCTTTCTTATATTTATAAAGACTTGTCGCCCGGGCAGCTATTGGCCTCGGACGTACCGCACGGTCAATGTCGAGACAAGGTATTGGCCTCGATGTACGCGAAGTTGATGTCCTCACCCAATCCAGGCCGATCCGACAGGTGCACATAACCGTCGGCATCCATGGGATCGACGATGCTGTTGAGGTGCGCCGGGACGTCTTCATAGTCGAGGAACGGATGCAGCAGGCCGCGCTCGTACCAGCGGCAGTTGCTGATGGCCCCGACCACCGCCAGGTTCGCCGCGCCATTGCCGTGCACTTCGCAGTCCATGCCGAATGATTCGGCCAGGTGCGCCACCTTCAGGCACGGCCCGATGCCACCGACCCCGGCCACGCCGGCGCGCAGGATGTCACAGGACTTCTGCGTCACCCAACTGGCGCGGCTGTGAAACTTGCCGGCGATGCTTTCCGGGCCTAGCACCGGGATGTCCAGGTTGGCGGCCAGCCAGGCATAGGACTCGGCGGAATCTTCCATCATCGGCTCTTCGAACCAGGCGAAATTCAGCTTCTCCAGCGCCTTGCCGATGGTCAACGCATCCATGCGGCTGTACCAGTGATAACCGTCGAGCATCAGCGCGATGTCCGGCCCCACCGCTTCACGCACCGCGGCGCAGGCCTGGATGTCCATTTGCGGATTCGGTGCGAAGGAAATCGGCGGCATCCAGGTGTGCAACTTGATGGCTTTGTAGCCGCGCTGGACCAGCTTCTCGGCGAACTGGCCGTATTCGTCCGGCGTGGACAGGCCGCCGGGCAAATCGTCGCCGCACATCGTCGAACCGTACGCCGGGACCTTGTCGCGATAACCACCAATCAACTTGTGCACCGGCAACTTCAGCTTGCGCCCGGCCAGATCCCACAGCGCTTGCTCCACCAGCGCCAACGCCCGATCGGTGAACTGCCCGGCACTGCCGCGCTGCCAGTGCGCCAGGTCTTGCCAGATGCTCTCGCGATCCATCGGGTCGCGACCGATCAGCACTTTGCGCACGAAGGATTCGATGATGTGCGGGCGAATCAATTCAGGCGGACCAAAGGCATATCCCTCACTGCCGTCATCACAGCCGATTCGCAGCAGGGCCATTTTGATCATGACCTCATCGCCGGGGTGGGCGTGGCCGGCGCTGTCTTGAGCGCGGCGCGAAGGGGTGGAAAAAACTTCGACGTGTACGCCTGTGATTCGCATAGAGAAGTAAACCCTGAGTTGTTTTTATTTGTATGTCGTCATACAACTTTTCGGATTATTCTGATGTTTCGAGTGAGCTGTCAACCCTGAAATTCAACAAAACATGCGATTAAATGGGCTTCACTTGAAAGGAAAGGTCATTTCTGCGTGTGAAATCCACAAATGTCGTCATACCACAAACGCAAAAAGGGTTACCACTTGGCGCAGGAAGGAACGGTGACCAGGAGGCAAACAAATGGAGCTGGGGGCTAGAAAACCCTGTGGGAGCGAGCTTGCTCGCGATAGCGGTATGCCTGGGCCGATGATGTTGAAGGTGCTGCCGTCATCGCGAGCAAGCTCGCTACCACAGGGGCCTATGGCTGGCACAGCGTCTGTGCCAGCCATAGGCACGCAGGGTCAGGTCAGAAGGGGGCAGGAAATCATCCTGGCGATTTAGACGGGGCTCGCCTCGGTAAATTCGAATCTCACCTTGCCCAGGGAGGAGTAGCCCAGGATCGCCCCAGGACTGCCTCACATGTTGATGCAAGGCGTCGACCGCTGTCAGATTCGGGGGTTGCGTCGGCGATTCCAGAGCACGCCCACCACCGCTGCGATAATCAGCACCCCGGCATTACCGAACAACCAGATTGCAAAGTTACGGCTCTGATCCGCATCGCTCTCGTAAAACGGTCCAAAGTAGTTGCCAACCGCTATGAAGACCAGATTGAACGCCCCAACGGCCAGGGCAATGATCAGGAGGACAAACAACGCTCCCTTGATGAAGTTCATATGACCCTCCAAAACCATATGTCTTTGGAGTCATGGAAATCCGAGAACGTACCTTCGATTGAAAAACCCATTTGTATGCGCACGTAGCTCATCCAATCGGTCAGACGCCGACCATTCCATAGGTCGATGTGATCACCACTGCGACCAGCGCTGGTTTCATTTGCACGACGCCAGAAATCCTTGAAAAAAATAACCCCCTGCTGACCTTTCAGGTCTTCTTCGAAGGCTTCGCTTTTGACTTTCTTCATCGGCTGCAAGCCAGGAATCCTGGCGCGGATCAAGGCGCTGGCAAGCTCTTCAGCGGCCAGGATGTGCCCTTCGCTTTTGGCGTGCTGCCAACAATGGCGCACGCTTTTGAGCTGGCTCATGTCGGCACCGGCGCGGCGCAGGGCTACGCCGAGGTTGATCGCACATTGGTCACTGAAGTTTTTGATGCCTTTATCTCTACAGGGTGCGGCGTCACCGTATATCTGCGGATGGCTATTCCATAATTTATCGAATGTAAACATCCTGCTCCCTTCCCTAGGTTCTCGGCTCTGAGGGCGTAGCCTAGCAGATGCCGATCAGCACTCCTGCATCGAACCCCTGCAGTCGACAGTTTTTCCCCTAGACTTGCAGCTGTCCGCTGTACGCCGGGTTTTGAATGGGCCCGTACGATAAAGACGAATAAAAAGGGAAACCCGCAATGCTCAAACCTATATGGAAAACGCTCCTCTGCGCGCTCGCTCTCGTTGCATGCGGCACAGCCATGGCGGCCGAGCCGATCGTCATCAAGTTTTCCCACGTGGTGGGCGAGCAGACGCCCAAGGGCCAGGGCGCGCTGATGTTCAAGAAGCTGGCGGAAGAACGGCTGCCGGGTAGAGTGAAGGTCGAGGTATACCCCAATTCCACGCTGTACGGCGATGACAAGGAGATGGAAGCGTTACTCCTGGGGGATGTGCAGATCATTGCGCGGTCGCTGGCCAAGTTCGATCAGTACACCAAGGCAGTTCAGTTGTTCGATTTGCCGTTTTTGTTTGACGACATCGCCGCGGTGGATCGCTTCCAGCAGAGCCCCGAGGGTCAGAAGCTGCTCAAGTCCATGGAAAGCAAGAACATCACCGGCCTGGCCTATTGGCACAACGGCATGAAGCAGTTGTCGGCCAACAGACCATTGCGCAAGCCCGACGATGCCCGTGGCCTGACCTTTCGCATACAGACTTCCACTGTGCTGCAAGAGCAATTCAAGGCGGTGGACGCCAAGGCGCAGCCGATGATTTTCTCGGTGGTGTTCCAGGGCTTGCGGACTGGCCTGATGAACGGGACGGAAAACCCCTATTCGAATTTTTATGACCAGAAGCTCAACGAAGTGCAGAAGTACGTCACCGAGACCAACCACGGCATACTCGACTACATGCTGATCACCACGTCAGACTTCTGGAACGGCCTGCCGCAGGACATCCGTACCGAGCTGGAAAAGATCGTGGTGGAATCCACCGCCTACGCCAATAACGAAGCACAGCGACTGAATCAACAGGACAAGCAGTTCGTCCTGGATGCCAAGACCACCGAGATCATTGCCCTCACGCCGGAGGAACGCAGCGCGTGGCGCGACAAGATGAAGCCGGTCTGGGCGAAGTTCGAAAAGGACATCGGGCCGGATTTGATCAAGGCGGCCGAGGCTTCCAACACAGCCCAGTGACGTCGCCAGGCTAACACTTTCCTGTGGCAAGGGCGCTTGCTCCCTTGCCACAAAGTGCCCGCCCCCCCATCCCCAGCTGCACAGCACATTGCGCTATGATCCCCGCCTTCCCCTGAACAGAGCTTTTACCCCTGATGCTGTCGCCTGCCCCTGACATCTTCACTGCCCTGCCCCCTGTTCTCGTCGGCCCGCTGTTGCGGCGGCTGGAACCCTCGCGGCTGGTGATGTGGCTAGTAGGTACGCGACCCTTGGCGCTGACGCTGCGGGTGGACGGCGTCGGCGATCTTGAGCTGGATGCGCCGCGTTGCACAGTGGTGCCGGTGGGGCAGCAGGCGTTCGTGCATCTGGTCGATGTGCGCCTCGACACCCCGCTCCCCCGGGACGTGGTGATTGATTATGACCTGCTGGTGGATGGCGAGCCCATTGCCGCATGGGCGCCCCACTTGCTATATGGCGAGGCGCAGCGCCCGAATTTCATACTGCATTCGCGCATCGACCAATTGGTCCACGGTTCCTGCCGCAAGCCCCATCATCCAGCCAACGATGGCCTGCTCTGCGTCGATCGTCTGTTGGCTGGGAACCCGGCGCATCGACCGGCACTGTTGATGATGAGCGGCGACCAGGTCTATGCCGATGATGTCGCCGGGCCGATGTTGCGAGCGATTCACGCGCTGATCGGGCGGCTCGGGTTGTTCGAGGAATGCCTCGACGGTGCCGTGGTGGAAGACAGCGCCAAGCTTTATCAGCACCCGGCCAGTTATTACCATCGCGCCGATTTGTTACCCGCGCTTGAGAGCAACGAAACCCTGCGCGAGCGATTTTTCGGCGGTGCGCGTAAGCCGATTTTCACCAGCAGCAGCGCCGATAATCACTTGGTGACCTTCGCCGAAGTCATGGCGATGTATCTGCTGGTATGGTCGCCGATACCGTGGATGCTGATCGATCCGCAGCCGCCCGAACTCACCGCTGAACGGCGCCAGCGCTACGACTTGGAACAGCAACGCATCGAGGGCTTCAAGGCCGGACTGGGCGGCGTGGCGCGGGTGTTTGCGCACCTGTCGTGCCTGATGATTTTCGACGATCACGACATTACCGATGACTGGAACCTGTCCGCGCAATGGGAGGAAACGGCCTACAGCCATCCATTCTCCAAGCGCATCATCGGCAATGCGTTGATCGCTTATTTGCTCTGCCAGGGCTGGGGCAACAACCCGGATGCCTTTGCCGACGTGATCGAGCAAACCGTGGCGTTGAGTGACACCGCCCGGGATCGCTACCTCGACAGCAGCTCCCAGGACAAACTCATCGGCACCCTGCTGGCTTTCCAGCAATGGCATTACCTGTTGCCGAGCACGCCGGCGCTGGTGGTGCTCGACACCCGCACCCGGCGCTGGCGCAGCGAGAACAATCTCAAGCAACCTTCCGGCCTGTTGGATTGGGAAGCCCTGAGCGAATTGCAGCAAGAACTGCTGGATCATCCTTCGGCAATCATCGTCTCACCGGCGCCGATCTTCGGTGTAAAGCTGATCGAGACCGTGCAGCGGGTGTTCAGCTGGTGCGGTTATCCGCTGCTGGTAGACGCGGAAAACTGGATGGCCCATCGCGGCGCGGCCCAGGTGATCCTGAATATTTTCCGGCACTCGCGCACACCCGGTAACTACGTGGTGCTGTCGGGTGATGTGCATTATTCCTTCGTCTATGAGGTGTTGATCCCACACCGCAAGGGCGGCCCGCGTATCTGGCAGATCACCAGCAGCGGTATCAAGAATGAATTTCCCCCCGCGTTGCTGGAATGGTTCGACCGCCTGAACCGCTGGCTCTATTCCCCGCGCTCGCCCCTGAACTGGTTCACCCAGCGCCGGAGCATGCGCATCGTCCCCCATACCCCAGAACACGCCGAGGCAGGCGAGCGGTTATGGAACAGCGCGGGGATCGGCCAGGTGTTTTTCAATGAACAGGGCCAACCCACGCAGATCTACCAGCACAACGCCAACGGCCAACCGCCGACACGCATGCGGCCACCCAAATCGCCTCCGACCTGAAGCTGTCGATGCTTGCCCATTCCCGAGGGATTGGGACGGGCTTGGCGGATCAGAACGCCAATTGCAGGGTTTGCTGGCCTTCGAGACTGAGCAGGAACTGTTTGGCGGCCAGGCCACCCGCAAAGCCAGTGAGGCTGCCGGAGGTGCCGATGACGCGATGGCAGGGGGCAATGATCGAGATGGGGTTCCGGCCATTGGCCGCGCCGACCGCCCGAACCGCTGTCGGCTGGCCGATCTGGATGGCGATGTCGCGGTAGCTGCGGGTCTGGCCGAAGGGGATGGTCAGCAGCGCCTGCCAGACCCGGACCTGGAAATCAGTGCCGACAAAGTCCAGCGCCAGTTCGAAACGAGTGCGCTGGCCGGCAAAATATTCCATGAGTTGGCGCTCGGTTTCCTTGAGGGTCGGGTGCTCAATATCTTCTTCCAAAGGCCCCAGGCGCACGCGGTTGAGCCGCTCGTTTTCCCACAGGATCGCGGCCAGCTTTGTCTCTCGGGCGACGAGGATCAGTTGGCCTACGGGGGATTGGATGGTTTTGTAGAGGGGTAGCATCGAGTGTTCCTTATCGCGAGCCAACCGCTTTGTGGCGAGGGAGCTTGCTCCCGCTGGGGTGCGAAGCGCCCCCAAAACCGGGCGACGCGGTGTATCAGGCAAACATGTTCGCTGCCTTGGGGTTGCTGCGCAACCCAGCGGGAGCAAGCTCCCTCGCCACGGGCTTGTCTTTGCTTGAACAAACGTCGCTTACCCCAACAACCCCAGCTCCTTCGCCCGTGCAACGGCCTGGGTGCGACGTTCCACACCAAGTTTGCTGTTGATGTGGCTGGCGTGGGTCTTGACGGTGTGCAGCGAGATGAACAACTGCTCGCTGATTTCCTGGTTCGAACAGCCTTGGGCAATCAATTGCAGCACCGCCCGTTCGCGGCTGCTGAGGGTTTCGATGGGGGCCGACGGGTCAGCGGACGGACCCGCCACCGACGGCAAGCGTTCGAGCAGATGCTCACGCAAGGTGCTGGGTGGGGCGGCGAGCAATTGCTCGCGCAGCCATTCACGATGCTCCCCCAACAACCATTCGAAAGGTTGCAGCACGCCACCGGCGGCCGCTTCGAAGGCCTGGGCCAGGGTGCGGCGGGCTTCGGGCTCACGACCAACGCTCAACAGCAGGGCGATTTTCTGGTTGAGCGCCATTACGCAAAGCATCTGCCGGCCGGTTTGCTGCCCATGCTCAAGCAATGCATTGAGCCGTCCCTCGGCGAGCATCGGCTGGCCGCGAATGGTCTCCAGCACCGCCTGCTGCAGTTCGACATGCAGCGGCAACTGAGGATGGAATTCCGGCGGTGCCGCAGCCTGCTCGCCGGTGTAGGTCTGGCCCAACCGCGCCAGCCAGGCCTCAGCCAAGTCAGTTCTGCCCTGGGCAAGCCACAGCTCGCACTTGACCAGGGTAATCATCGCCAGATAGTAGATCGGCGGCACATCCCAGATGTGCATCAGGCGCTCGGCTTCGGCCAGTTCGGCAAAGGCCCGGGCGAATTCGCCACGGTAACCTTCGATACGGGCGATTACGCAGTGGCCGATCAGTACGCTGATGTCACGGCAGGCGCGAGCTTCGGTTAGGCCGGCCTGCAACCGCGCCAAGCCAGCCTGGGGCTGCATACGCAAGGTCAGCAGGAACCCTTCGTACAAAATCAAACGCGCCCGCACCGCATAAAGCCGCTGGGGCGATAATTTGTGCAAACGTTGCAGCCCCTGGTGCACTTCCTCCAGCGCTCGCAGGATTTCGCCCCGCGCCTGCAACACCCGGGCGCGATCGTAATGGGCCAGGGCCTCGAACAGCGGATTACCGACTCGCTGCGCCAGCTCCAGGGAATCACGATTCAGGTTTCTGGCGCGCCACAGATCACCGTCGGCAATTGCCAGGTTCGATAGCGTGGACAGGCACATCAGGCGTTGGCCGTAGCGTTTTTGCGGCAGGCTTTGCAGGGCTTCGCTGCAGTAGCGCACGGTGGCTTCACGGTCCCCGCGGCCACGGGCGACGATCCCGCTCAGGGCCAACCATTGGGCGAGCATGGATTTCTGCGCCGTGGCCGACGGGGCCGGCAAAAAACGACTCAAATGCGCAGCCAGTTCTTCGGCGGCGTCCAATTGGCAGGCCAACCCCAGTGCCCAACTGTAGAGCACGATCAGCCGCGGTGTGCTGATAAGCAGGCTGTCTGGCAAATCCATCTTCCAGCGCAGCAACATGCCGACGTTCTGCTCGGCCAGCAGTTGCTCCTCCGACAGGTTCTGCACCAGGTTCGCCGCCACATCCAGGTGCCCGGCCCGCAGCGCCTGCTCCACGGCTTCGTCGATCAGGCCCTGGGCGTTGAACCAGCGACACGCCCGCAGGTGCAGGGTCGCGGCCGGCACCATGGCCGGCGCAGTGGGACGACTGCGCAGCAAGTCGGAAAACAGGTGGTGATACCGATACCAGTGGCCGTGCTCGTCCAGCGGCACCAGGAACACCTGGTGGGCGGCCAGGTAATGCAGGATTTCAGCGCTGTCATGGGCTTCGCGCACGGCGTCGCATAATTCGCTGCAAAAGCGATCCTGGGGCGCGGTGTCGTAGAGAAAGGCCTGCACTTCGGCGGGCAGGCAGTCGATGACTTCCTCGAGCAGGTAGTCGCGAATCAGCCCTTCCCCACCATGCAGGGCCTGGGGCAGCAAGCCTTCAGGGCCTGCTTCGGACGCCGCCAGCAACCAGAAGCGCAGCCCCGCCACCCAGCCTTCGCTGCGCTGGATGAGGCTTTCCAGAGCTTCTCCACGCAAGGAGCTGCTGTGATGCTGCAGCAACGTCAAGGCCTCGTCGTGGGTCAGGCGCAGGTCCTGTTCGTTGAGTTCGAGCAATTGGCGCGACAGGCGCAGGCGCGCCAGGTGCCAGTCCGGGCGCTGGCGGCTAGTCACCAGCACCAACAAACCATCTGGCAAGTGAGTAAGGAAAAATTGCAGGCAGCGATCCAGCACCGCGCTCTGGGCCAGATGGTAATCGTCGAGCACCAGCAGCAAGGGATCGCGGGGCGATAAATGGGTAGACAGTTCATCCAGCAGGCCGTCGAGCCATTCTTCGAAGGCAAAGGGTTGATGGCGTTGACGCATCTTCAGCAACCCCAACGCCCGGCCGCCCAACTGTGGAAAAAACGCCTGGAGCCCTTCGAGCAGCCGCTCCAGGAAACGCCCCGGATCGTTGTCCCGGGCGCTGAGCCCCAGCCAGAGACTGCGCCAATGGGCCGGCAGGCCTTGGCAAAACTCCACCGCCAAGGAGCTTTTACCGAACCCCGCCGGGGCACTCACCAACAGCAATCGCCCCCCGAGCCCGGCGCTCAGACGCTCGCACAACCGCGGCCGCACCACATGGCCGTCGGGCAAGGGCGGGCGGTAGAAACGCCCGTCCTGGACCGCGATGGCCGCGCGGGCGGAATCCGGAAGTGAAGACAAATCAGTCATGGCCGGCTCTTGTTGAGATGCGAATGGCGGCGTTGCAGATGTCCGCAGACTAGCGGTAAACGAGGAGGTATTGAAGGGAGTGCTACAAATGGCTACAAAAAGACTACATGGCGATTGCCCTTGAAGGTGCCGGGTTTGTATTTAAATCTTTCTCCAAAAAAAAGCCCCGAACCAGTCGGGGCGTTGTTTCGAGGATGCGGCCTCGGATGCAGCGGTTTAGCGGATGCCGTCCTGGCGCAGTGCGTTGGGTGTGAAGTCGGCGGTGGTGGCGGTGAAGCCGAAGTCGTAGGCCGATTTCTCTTCGTTCTTCATGCCCAGTGCCAGGTAGCGGCCGGACTGCAGGTCGTAGAGGGTTTCCAGGGCGTACCACGGCACTTGCTTGTCGTAGTAGTTCTCGGCATGGGCCTCGGCCACGCGCCACAGTTGGCCACGACCGTCGTAATGGTCGATGACCGCCGCTTGCCAGGTGTCTTCGTCGATGAAGAAGTCACGCTTGGCGTAGATGTGGCGCTGGCCTTCCTTCAGGGTCGCGGTCACGTGCCAGACCCGGCGCAACTCGTAGCGCGTCAGGTCCTGGTTGATATGACCGGCCTTGAGGATGTCGGCGTACTTGAGTTGCGGCGAATCGATCTTGTAGCTGTTGGCGGCGATGTACAGTTCTTTCTTGCCTTCCAGCTTCCAGTCGTAGCGGTCCGGCGCACCGTTGTACATGTCCAGGTTGTCGGAAGTCCGCAGGCCGTCGGCGGCAGTGCCCGGGCCGTCGTAGGACACCTGCGGTGCACGGCGCACGCGGCGCTGACCGGCGTTGTAGACCCAGGCCGAACGGGGCTCCTTCACTTGGTCGAGGGTTTCGTGCACCAGCAGCACGCCACCGGCCAGGCGTGCCGGCGCGGTCACTTGCTGCTTGAAGTAGAACAGGATGTTGCCAGGGTTGGCTGGATCGAAATCTTTCATCTTGTCGCGGAACACGAACTGGTCGCGGAAATACACCAGGCTGTAGGAGCCGTTGGGTTGCGGCGTGGCCTGGGTGACCAGGCGCGTCACGCTGCCACCGCGATAACGGGTGATGTGGTTCCAGATCACTTCCACACCACTTTGGGGAATCGGGAACGGCACGGCCGTCTCGAAGTTCTCCAGGCCGTTACCGCCAGACACCAGCTTGGTGTTGACCGCATTCTTTTTGATGGAGGCGTACACCTCATCCGGCACCGTGGCGCCGCGATGGGTCGGGTAGACCGGCATCTTGAAGGTTTCTGGATAACGCTTGAACATCGCGTACTGGCCCGGTGCGAGCTTGTTCTTGTACTGCTCGACGTTCTGCGCGGTGATGATGAACAGCGGCTTTTCGCTGGCGTACGGGTCGGAGAGGAAACCCTTGCTGTCCACTGAACCGGCGTTCTTGGCCATGGGTTTCCAGGCCGAGATCGAGCCATCGGCGTTACCGGCCATCTCGGCGCCCATCGGCGTCAGGCTCTTGCCCAGTTTGTCGGCCTCGGCGGCAGGCACTGCCGCCATGACGCTGGCGGCCAGCAGGGACAGCCCGAGAACACCGACCTGCAATAGACTTTTTGTTATTTTCATAGTGTGTCGTCCTG
Source organism: Pseudomonas sp. Q12-87 (assembly GCF_001269755.1). Taxonomy (NCBI): domain Bacteria; kingdom Pseudomonadati; phylum Pseudomonadota; class Gammaproteobacteria; order Pseudomonadales; family Pseudomonadaceae; genus Pseudomonas; species Pseudomonas sp. Q12-87. The sequence continues at coordinate 143,371 of NZ_LHVI01000029.1, forward strand.
AAATACGGTGCTTAGAAGGTCACGCCGACGCTAAGCGCCAGGAAGTCGCGATCGTCTACGGTGCTGAAGTCGCCACCAAAGAAGTTGGTGTAGGCCAGACTGGCGTTGTAGGTGTTCTGGTACTCGGCATCCAGCCCGAGGCTGACGGCTTTGCGGCCTTCCTCGAAGTTGCCGCCAGGGCCTGGCGAGTAGCCTTTGACGTCATGGGACCAAGCCACGTTGGGCTTGAGGTTCACCCCGGCGAAGACGTCCGGGTATTCCCAAATGGCGCGTGCGCGGTAGCCCCATGAGGTGGCGGTGGTGAAGCCGTCGTTGTTGCAGTTGCTGTTCACGTCGTTGATGGTCTGGCCGCCCCCCGCCGCAGTGGAGGTGTTGAGCGAGTTGCAGAAACCGTTAGGCAATTCGCCCGGCCCGAATACCGGATCACGGCCGTAGCGAGCGTCGGATTTGCTTTCCAGGCCACCAACATGGGTGACCCCGATTTCACCGACCAGGGTCAGGCGGCTGGCGCCCATGACTTGATCAAGAAAATGCGTGAAGGTGGTCTGGAATTGGGTGATCTCTTTACGGCGATAACCGTGCAGATCCTGGCCTGGTGTGCCCTGGAGCACCGATGCATTGCCAAACCCGGGAAGCGGCGTCACACCGGCGAAAAGAATGTCGGTGGTGCTCAGTTGCACCGGCGCATTCGGACGATAGCTGAGCTCGCCGCTCCAGGCCGTACCGGTAGGCAGCGTCGTGGAGAAGCTGAGGCCATACAGGCGGATATCTTCTGGGTACTCGACGAAGTAATTGGAATTACCCGCCACGATCAGAGGGCGCAGCGCTGCAATGGGCCCGGCGGTGTAGAACTGCTGGGCAGCACCCTGGGCGCTGAAGATCGGCGCACGGCTGTGGTAATTCATGAAGTAGGCACCGAACTCGGTGTCCAGCGGCTCGAACATGTACTTCAACGAGGCGCCCCATTGGCCGCTGTCGCGGGCATCGCGGTCCGGGCCACGACGCACCAGCACGCCTTCTTCGTTGATGTTGACGCCTTGGCCTTCCAATAGCGGAAGTACGACACCCGGAAGCGGAATGCTCGAGCGTTTGTTCAGCACTCGCAAGTTGTCGTTACAACCATCGGCGATCACGTCCGGCTGGGAGAAGAACGTGCCGCAGTTGTCGACCACGGTCTGGTCCCACTCCAACTGGTAGAACGCCTCGGCCGACAGGTTGTCGGTCAGGCTCTGGGACACGTAGAACATGTTGACCGGGATCAGGCCTTCCTTGATCTCGGCACCGGGACGGCGGAATGCCGACACGTCGACCGGGTTGATGGAGTTGATGCCGCCCTGGATGAAGGTACTTTCACCCCAACTGACCACCTGCTTGCCCAGGCGGACCGAACCCGGCTGATCGGCAATGGCGTAATTGTGGTAGACGAACGCATCGAGAATCTGCCCGCCGGAGGACTTGGCGCCTTCCTTGCGGTTGTTGTCGCTAATGTCCTTGTACAGACGGTTCTCGTCCTTGAGTTCAAAGTCGTACCAGTACTTGCCGCGCACGAACACACCGGTATCGCCGTACTTCAGCTCCAGGTCATGGATGCCCTTGAAGATCTTCGAGAAGGTTTCCCCGCGCTTGAAGTTCAGGTGGCCGTCATCGGACGTCTGCGACAGGCCCTTGCCGCCGTTGTTGACACCGATCAGGTCCCGGTTGGGCTTGGCCGTGGACCAGCTCGCGCCGACCGACAGCGACGAGTCGAACTGGCCTTCGATTTCACCGATGTTGAAACTGACACCGAATGCTGGCCCGGCGAGCGAAGAGGCGAGACTGACCGCCAGAGGCAGTTTTGCCCGGCGCCAGAACGTGGTTGCTGAGGTCATCGACGCTACTCCATGTGCTTTATTGTTATGGCAGTGGACATTCCAGGAACACCCCGACGGCTGGGAACGGCAGCGTCCCGACATCCGTCGAAGTCGCATCGCTCTTTCGTGCGTGCGCCCCGTTCCTGAAAATCCGTGAGCGGACTATAGCCAGCAGGTAGTACGGCTTGATCCCTCTAAAGTGTGATTTGCAGCCCTCAACCACTCTGGGACAGTCCTTTCGCCAGGCCGACTGGTGTCGGCACGGCAAGGATGGCTGAAATTTGCGGTTTGACAAGCCAAGCGCTTGCTTGGTGGGGGTGCCGTGCCCTTTCGGGCACGGAAAAACGCCCTAAAGCGTGGAGAGGAAGGTGCTGTTGTTGCTCTGCCATTCGGTGATGTCGACGCGGATGCGCTTCTTGTCGAGCTTGCCGACGCTGGTCTTGGGAATTTCCGTAACAAGGGCGATCTGGCTCGGGATCGCCCACTTGCTCAGGTGCCCCAGCTCGACGAACGGCTTGAGGTGTTCCTTGAGTTCACGAGCCCCGATCTGATGCCCTTCGCGAATCACCAGCAAGGCAAACGGCCGCTCGCCCCACTGCGGATCGGGGATGCCGACCACTGCTACTTCGCGTACCGCCACGTGACGGCTGATGAGGTCTTCCAGGTCCAGGGACGAGATCCATTCGCCGCCGGTCTTGATCACGTCCTTGATGCGGTCGCGGATGTCGATGACGCCCATGCTGTCGAGCGTGGCAACGTCTCCGGTGTGCAGCCAGCCGCCGGCCCAGAGTTCGGCGCCCTTCTGCGGTTCGTTGAAATAACCCTCGGTGAGCCATGGCGCGCGCAGCACCAGTTCGCCCTGGGTCTCGCCGTCGGCGGGCAGGAACCGTCCCTCGGTGTCGACGATCGCCGCCTCCACCAGCGGCCCCGGCACGCCGGCCTTGATCCGGTAGGTGGTGCGCTCGTCTTCGCTGCCGGCCATCAATTCGTCGTTGAGGTGGGCGCAGGACACCAGCGGACCGGTTTCCGACATGCCGTAGGCAGCGGTGAGCTGAATGCCCTTGGCCTTGGCCGTCTCATACAGGCTGCGATTCAGAGCACTGCCGCCGATGACGATTTTCCAGCCACCGAAATCGGTGTCCTGGGCGCCCTTGGCATTGAGGAGCATCTGCAGGATGGTCGGCACGCAATGGGAGAAGGTGACCTTTTCCTTGCGCCACAGCTGCACCAGGAACTCCGGATCGTAGCGGCCGGGGTAAACCTGCTTGAGCCCGAGCATGGTCGCCACGTACGGCAAGCCCCAGGCGTGGACATGAAACATCGGTGTGATGGGCATGTACACGTCGTTGGTGCCCAGCAGCCGCACGCTGTCGATGGACCCCATGATGGTCGCCACGCCCATGGTGTGCAGCACCAACTGACGATGGGTGAAGTACACACCCTTGGGATTGCCCGTGGTGCCTGTGGTGTAGAAGGTGGTGGCGACGGAGTTTTCGTCGAAATCCTGGAAGTCGTAGGTGGGGCTGGCCGCGGCCAGCAACTGTTCGTATTCGCCCACGAGATTGGGCAGGTCGGCGGTTTTTTCCGGCAAGTCGGTCAGCAGCAGGGTCTTCTCCACCGTGGTCAGGTGCCCGGCAAGCGCCTGGTACAAACCGACGAATTCGCCGTTGACCAGCACGAAGCGGTCCTCGGCGTGGTTCATGGTGTAGAGGATCTGCTCCGGCGACAGGCGCACGTTGATGGTGTGGATCACCGCGCCGATCATCGGAATCGCGAACATGCATTCCAGGTAACGATGGCTGTCCCAGTCCATCACCGCCACGGTATCGCCAGCCTTGACCCCGGCCTCGGTCAACACGTTGGCCAATCGCGCCACCCGTTCGATCAGCGTTGGATAGCTGTAGCGCAACTGGTCACGATAGATGATCTCGCGGGTTTTCTCGTAACGCGTGCCGGACATCAGCAGGCGCTTGATCAGCAGCGGGTATTGATAAGCGCCTTCGGCTGGAGGAATAACGCGAGTCTGCAACATAAGTGTCCCTTTTCTGACTGCACGGTCTTGGCTGGAAGTAAGCACTCTAGAGCGCTTATACACGGATCAAATCAGCCAAAGGAATGATTTGATTCACCACGCAAATACTAGCCTTGAGCCATCCAGGCAGCAGATTCGGCAAACATGCCATCACCAGACTTGTCAGATCGCGATCCAACGGCGAGCATAGGTACCACTCTTGTTACAAGGCCTGTAGGGACGTGCCCTGACAGGTTTCCACAATGCCGCCGCCCTTGGCAGAGAATTAATGAGCGCCGAATTGACCTTTTCCCAGGCCACAGCACCCCAGGTTGCGCCGCTGGTGTCGATCGTGGCCCCTTGCTACAACGCCGAGAGATACCTGGAAGAAGCGATCCACAGCCTCTTCGCCCAGGACTACCCGAACGTTGAAGTGATCGTGGTCGACGATGGCTCCACCGACAACAGCCTCGCCCTGCTCCGGCAGTTGCAGCAGACCTACGATTTCCAGCTCTATTGCCAGGAGAACCAGGGTGTCAGTGCAGCACTCAACCACGGGTTGACGTATGCCAAGGGCACTTACGTATCGACGCCGGACCTCGACGACGTGATGTTGCCCCATTCGATCCGGGTCCGAGCCCAATACCTGGACGAGCATCCGCAAGTCGGCTGTGTCGGCGCGCTGGTCATTTACATGGACAGTGAAGGCCGCACCATCAAGGAACAACAGCGCGATCACATCCGGGTCCATACCTTCGATGAGCTGTTGCGCGATGCTACGGTAATCGGCGCGCCCGCCGCGCTGTACCGCATGAGCGCACTGCAGGACGCCAACTTTTACGATCCGCTGCTGCGGGTCCAGGACTTCCAGATCACCCTGCGGATCGCTCACCGTGGTTATGAGATTCATGAATTGCCGATCCGCGTCACGCGGTATCGACGCCACCCCAACAACTTGTCGCGAAAGTACCGCTTGATGCTCGAGGCGGACCTGCAGGCCATCGAGCCCTATCAGGACCACCCGGCCTACGAGTCGGCGCGCACGGTGCTGGTGCATAAAGCGCTGAAATACGCCGTGGTCGAAGACCGGAAGGAAGCCTGGCAGTTATTGCGCAGCATTCCATGGCGCTACTTGAACAAAACCAGTTTCAAGCGTTTCAGGCGGCTGGTCTTGCGACGTCCCAAGGCGAGACCTCGGCCATGAAGTTCTTGCAAAAACTCAAGGAACGCAACGTACGCAAGCACCTCAAGCGCCTGGAAAAACTGGAGAGAGCACCGGAAAAAATCCGCCTGCGATATCCGAAATACCAGGTCGGCGTAGGCACTTATGGCGTGCCCGAGGTGATGGAGTTCGGCGACGACACGATCCTCAAGGTCGGGTCTTATACGTCGATTGCCCAAGGGGTGAAGATCCTTCTGGGCGGCGGACATCGCACCGACTGGGTCAGCACGTTCCCGTTCCCGCTGATGATCGATGAAGCCCGCGCCATTCCCGGCTGCAGCCCAACCAAGGGCGACGTGGTGATTGGCAGCGATTGCTGGATCTGCGCTGAAGCGATGATCCTGTCCGGCGTGACCATCGGCCATGGGGCCGTGATCGCGGCGGGGGCGGTGGTGACACAGGACGTCGAGCCTTACGCCATTGTGGGCGGCAACCCGTGCCGGTTCATCCGCTGGCGCTTCGAGGAACCGGTACGTCAGGCCCTGCTTCAGTCGGCCTGGTGGGAGTGGCCGATGGAAGAAATCAAGGCGGTGTCACCGCTGCTGTGCAGCGACAACATCGACGCCTTCCTGGATTACGTCCATCGACGTCCTTGATCCTTCGATGTTCCGTGAAAACGATCGATACGATCAGTGCATTTCGGTAAAGGCCAGCTTCACGCCAATGGCGACGAGCACCGCGCCCATGGTCCGGTCGAACCAGTGGCCCATCCGGGCGAAACCGGCGCGCACCCGCTGCTGGCTGAACAGCATCGCCACCAGGCAGAACCAGACCGCCGTCGCGACTGCCAGGTACACGCCGTAGCCGGCCTGGACCGCCAGGGGCGTATGCGGATTGATCACCACGGTGAACAGCGACAGGAAAAACAGCGTCGCCTTGGGGTTCAGGCCATTGGTGACGAAGCCCGAGGTGAACGCGCCGCGGGCGGTACGTTCACCCACTTCCTTGTGCAGGTTTTCGTCGGTCGGCTTGGCCGGCTGCGCCCGCAGCGCCTTGAAGCCGATGTACAGCAGGTACGCCGCGGCGGCCCATTTGAGCGCGTTGAACAGCACGATCGATTGCGACACGATCAGGCCTATACCCAGCAGCGAGTACCCCACGTGAAGGAAAATCGCCGTGCCAACGCCCAATGCCGTCCAGGTCCCGGCGCGGCGGCCATGGGTCACGCTTTCACGCACCACCACGGCAAAATCCGGCCCGGGGCTGGCAACGGCCAACAAGTGGATCAGGGCGACGGTGAGAAATTCGGCGAGGTACATGGGAGCTCCTTGAGGTTAGGCCTTGTTAAGTGACGACCGTGGCAAGGGGGCTTGCTCCCGCTCGATTGCGCAGCGATCGCCTGCCGTTGATTGGACCTGCCGCGCAGGCCAATGGGAGCAAGCTCCCTCGCCACGGATGTCGGCGCCACGGCCATGGTTCATCTGATAGGCTCGCCACATTACGCCTTCGGTTCTTCACATAAAAGGTACAGCTGATGACGAACAACGCCCGCGCAGTTTTCCTCGACCACCCTTCCCTGGACCTCGGCGACCTGGACCTGGGCCCGCTGCGCGATTGCTTCGAAGAACTGCAGCTGTTCGCCCGGACCACGCCGGAGCAAGTGACCGAGCGGCTCAAGGGCGCTACCGTCGCGATCACCAACAAAATCGTGATCGATGCCGCCGCCATGGCCGCCAACCCGGAGCTCAAGCTGATCCTGATCAGCGCCACCGGCACCAACAATGTCGATCTGGCGGCCGCCCGCAGCCACGGCATCACGGTGTGCAATTGCCAGGGCTACGGCACGCCATCGGTGGCCCAGCATACGATCATGCTCTTGCTGAACCTGGCGACGCGCCTGGCCGATTACCAAAAAGCGGTGGGTGAAGGTCGCTGGCAGCAAGCTACACAGTTCTGCCTGCTGGATTACCCGATTATCGAGCTGCAAGGCAAGACCTTGGGATTGCTGGGCCATGGTGAGCTGGGCAGCGCCGTCGCACGGCTGGCCGAAGCCTTTGGCATGCGCGTGCTGCTGGGGCTAATCCCGGGGCGCCCTGCCCGGCCCGATCGTTTGCCGCTGGAGCAACTGCTGGGGCAAGTCGATGCGCTGACGCTGCACTGCCCGCTCAACGAACACACCCGAGGGTTCATCGGCGCTCGGGAACTGGCGCTGCTCAAACCTGGCGTTTTGGTAGTCAACACCGCCCGCGGAGGCCTGATCGACGAACAGGCATTGGCCGAGTCGTTGCGCAGTGGCCACCTGGGCGGCGCCGCCACCGACGTGCTCAGCGTGGAACCGCCGACCCAGGGCAACCCGCTGCTGGCCGGCGACATCCCTCGGCTGATCGTCACGCCACACAACGCTTGGGGCAGCCGTGAGGCGCGGCAGCGAATCGTCGGCCAGATGTCCGAAAATGCCCGGGGCTTTTTCAGCGGAACACCACAGCGGGTCGTCAGTTGATAAACTGCCGCACTTTTTTTCAAGGAGCAGACCATGGATCCGCGCAGTGAAGTACTGCTTCGTCAGGCCGATTTATTCCAGGGCTCGGTGTTGCTGGCCGGCCTGCCCGCCGATGATCTGCTTGGCCGCTTGCCCGATGCCCATGGCTGGTGCTGGCACGCCGGCGATCAGGCCGCGCTGGAGGCCCGCTTTCCCGAACGCAGCCACTTTGGCGTGAACGTACCCGAGCGGGGGTTCGACACCGCCGTGGTGTTCCTGCCCAAGGCCAAGGACCTCACCGATTACATCCTCAATGCCGTGGCGGCGCGCCTGGGCGGGCGCGAGGTGTATCTGGTGGGGGAAAAACGCAGCGGTATCGAGGGCGCGTCGAAACAGCTCAACCCGTTCGGCAAACCGCGCAAGCTCGACAGCGCGCGGCATTGCCAGCTCTGGCAAGTCACCGTCGCCAATGCCCCCGAGGCCAAGCCCCTGGAAAGCCTGGCCCAGACCTACGAGCTGCCCCTGGCCGAAGGCGCGCTGAAAGTCATCAGCCTGCCAGGTGTGTTCAGCCATGGGCGCCTGGATCGTGGCAGCGCGCTGTTGCTCGACCATTTGGACAAGCTGCCCAGCGGCCATTTGCTCGATTTCGGTTGCGGTGCCGGTGTGCTGGGGGCGGCGGTTAAGCGTCGCTATCCGCACAACACCGTCACGCTGCTGGACGTGGACGCGTTTGCCGCCGCCAGCAGTCGCCTGACCCTGGCTGCCAACGGGCTGGAAGCCGAGGTGCTGACCGGTGACGGAATCGATGCTGCACCGATGGGCTTGAGTGCGATTTTGAGCAATCCGCCTTTCCATGTCGGCGTGCATACCGACTACCACGCCACGGAAAATCTGCTGCGAAAAGCAGCGAAACATCTGAAAAACGGTGGCGAACTGCGGCTGGTCGCAAACAGTTTCCTCAAGTACCAGCCGCTGATCGAAGAGCACCTGGGCGTGTGCGCCATCAAGGCCGAAGGCCAGGGTTTCCGCATCTACCGGGCCAAGCGTGGCTGAAACCTTTTTTAAGAAACAGCACTTGCCCAATCGGATTTGCCTAGGCAGAATCCGCTCCGTCCTAGGGGAGTAGTCTCCCGCGAGCGCCAGGCTCGCCCGGCATACGTCAACATACTTGGTCAGCAGACCATGGCGTATGCGGCCCAAGCGTCCACGCAGATGGTCGCTGGGTTTGACAAGACCTATGACACGCACACCTTACCCGGGGCGGGAAGGCTGTACGTGTCATAGCCGTGTCGACCCGCCCCTTTAGGAATCACCTGATGCTGGACTCTCTCCTCGTACCTACCGCTATCGTTGCGCTGGCCGAAATCGGCGACAAGACGCAATTACTCGCGCTCATTCTTGCGGCTCGCTTCCGCAAGCCCTGGCCGATCATCGCCGGCATCGTTGCCGCGACACTGGCCAACCATGCGGCAGCCGGGGCAGTCGGAGCCTGGGTCGGCAGTATTTTCTCGGATGCGGTCCTGCACTGGATCCTGGCAGCGAGCTTCGCGGCCACGGCGCTGTGGACCCTGGTCCCGGACAAGCTGGACGACGAAGAAGCCAACACCGCCCGCAAGTTCGGGCCATTCCTGACCACCCTGATTGCCTTTTTCCTGGCGGAAATCGGCGACAAGACGCAGATCGCCACGGTGATGCTCGCGGCGCAATACCCTGAGCTGTGGCTGGTGATCATCGGCACCACCGTGGGCATGCTGATTGCCAACGTGCCGGTGGTGTTGGCGGGCAACTTCGCCGCCGAGAAACTACCCCTGACCTTGATCCGCCGCCTGGCCGCCTCGGCGTTTTTCGTCTTGGCGATTGTTGCGGTGTACAAGGCGATGCAGAGCAGTGGGTGGGTTTGATCAGATTGATGCAGGCTCTTGTGGCGCGGGAGCTTGCTCCCGCTGGTTGCGAAGCAGCCCTAAGCTTTTGCGGCCGCTGCGCGACCGAGCGGGAGCAAGCTCCCTCGCCACAGAGAAACAGCCTTGACGCTTACTTTTTGGCCTGCTGATAAAGCGGCATCACCTTCGGAATCGCCGCCTGTAACGAGGCGATCCGGCTGCTGGACGAAGGGTGGGTGCTCATGAATTCCGGCGGCGCCCCTTCGGAGGCCTTGGCCATCTTGTTCCACAAGGTGATCGCGGCGTTCGGGTCGTAGCCGGCGCGGGCAGCCAGTTCGAGGCCGATCAGGTCGGCTTCGTTCTCGTTTTCGCGGCTGTTGGGCAGGGTCATGCCGTAGTTGGCGACGGTGTCGGCCAACGCCAGGCTGTCCTGGCCCAGCCCGAACAAGGCGCCGGCGCCCTGCTTGGCCATCTCGATACCATAAGCCTTGGACATTGCTTCACGCCCATGCTCGCGCAGGGCGTGGGCGATTTCATGGCCCAGGATCGCGGCGATTTCGGCATCGGTGAGCTTGAGCTTGTCCATCAGCCCGGTATAGAAAATGATCTTGCCGCCAGGACCACAGTTGGCGTTGAGCTCGTCACTCTTGATCAGGTTCACTTCCCACTGCCACTGCGCCGAATCCGGACGGAATATCGGGGCCTGGGCAATCAGCCGGTCGGAAATGGTCTGGATGCGCTTGGCGTCGCTGCTGGTCTTGTCCAACACGCCCTGGCTGCCCGCCTCGCCCACGGTCTTCTGATAAGACTGGGCATACATCTGGTTGACCTCGGCAGTCGACAGCATGCTGAACATGTACTGCTTACGCTCCACGCCCACGGCTCCGCCGCTGGTGGTGTTGACCGACTGGCAACCGGTAAGCAATAACGCCGCGCTCAGAGCGCTCACCATCAATGTCTTGTTCATGTAGAAGCTCCCTGGAAACGTGGGCGTATCCTAGGCGTTGATTTGTATCGGCGCCAGATACAACAACGAGGGGCCAAGCGTTTTTTTCAGACCAGGCCCACCCAGTCCATTTGCGACACCCACGAAGCCAAAACAGTCAGCCGACGAACAGTGCCTCATGCCGGGGTGTGAAAACGCCGATACACGCTCAAGACGTCATCTTCGCGTCCGGAGCCTTTATGAAATTCAAATCGATCCAGTCTTCCGTAGCCGCCCTGGCCGGTGCCATCGTGCTCAGCGTGGTCGGCGCCCTTGTGCTGTATGCGCTGTTCGCCGGGGCCCGCACCCAGGACATGGTGCAACAGCGGACCACGGCGCAGTTCGAGCAACTCATCGAACAGCGTCTCAGTGCCTTGGCCCGCACCCAGGCCAGCCTGATCCAACGGGAACTGGAAGCCCCGTTGCTGCTCGCCCGTGGCCTGGCTACCAGCAATGCCATGATGGGCATGAACGGCGCGGATGGCAGCCCACAATTGAAGATCCCCCGGGAACAGCTGATCAGCCTGCTGCGCGAGAACGTGGTGCGCAATCCGAAAATCCTCGGTGCCTACATCGCCTGGGAACCCAACGCCATCGATCACGACGACGCCAATTATGTGAACAGCCAGGTGTTGGGCATGGAGACCAACGGGCGTTTCCTGCCATGGTGGTTCCGCAATCAGGACGGTACGCTGGGCCTGGAAAAACTCGCCGACGTGACCGACCAGAAACTGCTCTCCACCGGCATCCGCGCCAGCGAGTACTACCTGTGCTCCCAAGACAGCAAGAAAGCCTGCGTGATCGACCCGGCGCCCTACCGCGTCGGCGACACCATGACCATGCTCGCCTCGTTCATCGAACCCATCCTGATCGACGGCAAGTTCCAAGGCATTGTCGGGGCCGACCTGTCGGTGAACTTCATCCAGGACATGCTCGTTGCCGCGGACGGCAAGCTGTACAACGGCGCCGGCGAGATGGCGTTGCTTTCCAGCAACAATCGACTCGTAGCCTTTACCAAGGACCCGAGCAAACTCGGCGAGAAAGCCAGTGACCTGCTTGATGCCAGTGAACTGGATAACCTGGCCAAGCTTGCCGTCGGCGACATTCGCTACGACATCGACGAGGAGCATGGCCACATCGAGGTGTACATGCCGTTCGGCATCGGCGAAACCAACGCCCGCTGGACCTTGATGCTGCAGTTGCCGCTGAACGCGGTCATGGCCGATTTGCAGACCTTGCAAAAAGACCTGGATGAGCAGCGCGAGACCGACATTTTCGGCATGGCCATGGTCGGCCTGGCGATAGCCGGTATCGGTCTGCTGGTGATCTGGCTGGTGGGCCACGGCATTGCCCGGCCACTCAAGCAAATGGTGGCGATGCTCGACGATATCGCCCAGGGCGAAGGCGATCTGACCCGTCGCCTGGTTAGCGACCGCGCCGATGAACTGGGCGCGATTGCCCGGGGCTTCAATACCTTCCTGAGCAAGTTGCAGGGGATGATTACCCAGGTCGTGACCTCGGTGCAGAGCGTCAGCGATTCGTCGGAGCACACCGCCGACATCGCGATCCGCACCAACCAGGGCGTGCATAAACAAATGTCGGAAATCGATCAGGTCGCCACCGCCGTGCACGAAATGACGGCCACCGCCCAGGACGTGGCGCGCAACGCGACCCAGGCCGCCCAAGCCGCCAGCCATGCAGACCAGGCTGCCAGCCAGGGCATGCAGATTGTGCGAGACACTTCCACGTCCATTGGTGCCCTGGCCGTGGAAATCGGCAAGGCCGTGGGCGTGGTACAGACCCTGGCCAAGGACAGCGAGAACATCAACGCGATTCTCACCGCCATTCGCGGAATCGCCGAACAGACCAATTTGCTGGCCCTCAACGCGGCCATCGAAGCGGCCCGGGCCGGCGAGCAAGGCCGTGGTTTCGCGGTGGTCGCCGATGAAGTGCGCAACCTGGCGCAGAAGACGCAACAGGCCACGGAAGAAATCCAGTCGATGATCCAGCAATTGCAACAGGGCACCCGGGATGTGGTGCGGGTCATGGAAGACAGCCAACATCGCACCGATGAAAGCGTGCAGCATGCGGCGAAAGCGGCCCAGGCCCTGGAAACCATCACCCAGGCGGTGTCGGTGATCAACGACATGAACACCCAGATCGCCAGCGCCGCCGAGGAGCAAAGCGCCGTGGCCGATGACATCAACCGTAACGTGATCAACATCGGGCAAGTGGCAAACGAAGTGGCCAGCGGAGCCGATGAATCCAGCGCAGCCAGCGCCGGCCTGACCAAACTGGCAGAGCAGCAGCGGCGGTTGATCAATCAGTTCAGGGTCTGATCCAAAGGCCTCATCGCGAGCAAGCTCCCTCCCATAAGGGACTTATGGTGGACACAATATCTGTGAAACGCCCGCAGCCCCTGTGGGAGCGGGCTTGCTCGGGAAGGGGCCGGCACTGGCGCCACAACACTCAAGCAGGGGTCAGGCACTCCGGCCCATTGAGTTTCGGATCGTTGACCATGTTGGCCAGCACCCGCTCACGCAATTGCGCCGGCTCGCTGGCCAGCAATCCTTGCAGTGCATGCAGCGGCGTCTCGGGGTCGAGCCACAGGCGCTGGCCCTCTTCGTCAAGGATCAACGGCCGGCGCTGACCCGCCGCCGGCTGGGTGATGACCGCCGTGCTCAGCCACACCTGCTCCTGGACCGGATACGCCTCCCAGATAGCGGCGAAGAACACTGACGAGCCCTCCCCCGGCGTCAGCCAATACGGCCGCTTGCGGGTGCCGCCGCGCCATTCGTAGAAGCCGTTGGCCGGCAGCAGGCAGCGACGCAGCCGCAGGGCTTCACGGAACATCGGCTGTTCGGCCACGGTTTCGGCCCGGGCATGGGCCGGGGTGCGGGACAGGTCGGTCAGCCACGGTGGCGTCAGCCCCCAGCGCGCGCGCGCCAGTTCACGCTGTCCCTCGGCACCGGCTCGCAACATCAGCACCGAATCGTTGGGCGAAATATTCCATTGGGCCTTCTGGTCGGCGGGAAAGCCGGGCAAGGCCGCGAAGGTCGGATTCCAGCGAAACAGGGCGTAACGTCCACACATGCGCAACACAACTCTTGATCAAACGGCCGCCAGCCTAGCAGACCAGCGTCCCGGGGTAACTGTCCGGCTCATCGCCAGGCAACGGCATCGCCGCATTGTACGCAGCGATCAACTCACGGGCGTATTGCGCCTGGTCGTCCTCCACTGCCAGTCCCAGCAAGCCCTGCATGGGCAACTCCCCTGCGCCACCCAGCAGATCCCGGCCCATCAAGTGCGCCGTGATGCCTTCGCTGGCGAGCATGCCTTGCAACAACTCGCCTTCCATCAGGTTTTCCAGCTCGTAGATTCGCTGCATGGGCGCCCCGTCATTCGTTTTCGCTGAAGACCTCAAGATGCCATTCCTCATCATGGACCTGCAGGACAAAGGTGATTGGCTTGCAACACACCTGACAATCCTCGATATAAGTCTGGTCGCCGCCGGACAGATCGACGCAAGTCTCCACTTCCTCACCACAATACGGACAATCATAAAGAGCAGTTTCCAGCATCGCGGTCTCCCAGGTGACTTGTGCGTATAATCGCCGGTCTATTTGCAGGGCTATTTTTGTCTGGCTTACTTTTCAGGCCGTGCCCCGTCGTTTTTTCGATCGAACCTTTACTTACCCTAGCCGTTTCCAACAAGAGAGCATGATGGGCGAATTCGATGCCATCCGACCTTACGACGACAGCGAAGTACCAGCGGTGCTGGCACGGCTGCTCGGCGACAAGGCGTTTCTAGATATCCTCACCCACTTCCGCTTCCCACGCCTGGCCGGCGCCTTCGGCTGGATGCTCAAACCCCTTATAGCGCAAAGATTGCGCCGTGAGTTTGCCGGTGTGACGTCGGTCGCCACCTTGCAGGACAAAGTGGAGTTCTACGTCGACCACACCATCGAGCGGGCCACCGATGGCGTCACCTACACCGGGGTTGAGCAATTCAAGTCAGGCAGTGCGTACCTGTTCATCGCCAACCACCGCGACATCGTGATGGACCCTGCCTTCGTCAATTACGCCGTGTACCACGCCGGCCTGCCGACGCCGCGCATCGCCATTGGCGACAACCTGCTGCAAAAGCCTTTTGTCAGCGACCTGATGCGCCTGAACAAAAGCTTCATCGTGCACCGCTCCATCACCGGACGGCGGGAGAAAATGGCGGCCTACCAGTTGCTGTCGGCGTACATCAATCATTCGATCCGCAACGATTGCGCCTCGATCTGGATCGCCCAGGCAGAAGGTCGGGCCAAGGACGGTGATGACCGTACCGAATCGGCGATCCTCAAAATGTTCCACATGAGTCGCAAGGATGAGCCGTTCGGTGAGGTGATCCAGTCACTGAACCTCACGCCGGTGTCGATCAGCTACGAATACGACCCGTGCGACCAGGCCAAGGCTCGCGAGCTGTACATCCGCGCCACCACCGGCACCTACACCAAGGCACCGGGCGAGGACGACGTGAGCATTGCCACGGGTATCACCGGTTATAAGGGTCGGGTCCATGTGAATTTCGCCGCGCCGATCACCGAGCTGTTCGAAGACACCAAGCAACTGGCCCTGGAAATGGACCGGCAGATCCTTGGCGGCTATCGGCTATTCCCGGTGCATTACCTGGCTTATGCCCAGTGGGCCGACGCCGACCCGCAATTGCAGGTTCCCACGGCAGGCGAAGTATTTGGCGCCGACGAACTGGCCAAGGCCGAGCAGGAATGGCAGCGCCGGCTGGACGCTTGCCCACCGGAACACCGGCCGTTCCTGGTGCTGCAATATGCGACACCGGTGCGCAATCAGTATCGGGTCAAGGCCGGGCTGGCACTGTAAGGCCTTTTCTAGAGGGGCTGCTTCGCAGCCCAGCGGGAGCAAGCTCCCTCGCCACGGGCTAGCTCAGCGGATCTGCGTGCTGATCCACGACACCAGCAACGCCAGCGCCAGGCAGCCGAAACCGAACCGGTAGAAAAACCGGTTCATCCGCTGGGTCGCCAGGTCCAGCAACGCTTCGAATCGTTCATTGCTTGCGCTGTTACGCGCTTCGAGGCAGGCCCGCGCCCGTTGTTCACGACGATGCGTCGCGTGCAACACCCAACCGCCAGGGCAGGCAAACAGCAACGCGAGCAGGTTGATCAGTTTGGCGGGGTGGGCAGCGAACAATGAAAACAGATGCAGCGACATCATGAACCTCAAGCGATAAACGGACACAACGCGCCCGGGACCTACGAACAGGGCGCGGATTCTACCGAAAGCCCGCCGCCCTGCCCTGCTTTTTCCGACCGGTAACGATCAGCTGGGGTAATGCCTGGTGACTTCGTGGCGAGGGAGCTTGCTCCCGCTGGGATGCGCAGCAGCCCCAAAAAAGCTTGCGCGATTAACCTGACACACCGAGACGCTAGCCGGGGCTGCTGCGCTGCCCAGCGGGAGCAAGCTCCCTCGCCACAGGGTCCGCAATCAAGCCTTGGGTTAATTTCGCCCGTCACGGTTTCGTCATCTGAATAGGCCACTCTGTCGCCCTTTCAAACCCGCACGGAACCCGACATGTTGCACGCCGAGAATCAGGATCGCCTCTACCTCATCAGCCCGAGCGACGAACAACAGAACCTCGTCGACAGCTTGTCCTTCAACGTCCAGGACCGGCACTGGCTGGTGTATTGCGCCCTCGGTGGCCATCAACATGCCGACCTGCCGGAAACCGACCTGCTGACCGGGATCAGTGTGCTGGAGTTCTACTCCCAGGCAGCCTAAGCATCCCCAAGAAACGACTGTGGGAGCGAGCTTGCTCGCGATGGCGGCGAATCAGTCGACATAAAAGTCACTGACATTGCGCTATCGCATGCAAGCTCGCTCCCACAGGTGGCAAGGGGCTCAGTGCTTACTCAGCCAGCACCTGACCAATGGTCGGGTCCTTGAACAGCCGGGTCAGGGCATCGCTCAACACATCGCTGACCAGCTTGGTATTGGTGTCCTGGTTGGGCGCCATACCGAAGCGCTGATCCAACGAAGCACCGTAACGACCACTGTAGCGGCGGCTGGCGTTCTGCACATCGGAGCGGAATGTCGCGCCAATGGTCGCCTCAGTCACGTACATGCCTTCCTTGGGCGACTGATACTTGAGCTCAGCCAGGGTCACGGTCAATTGCGGAGCGTTCAAGGCATTGGCTGTCGGGGTGAAGCCCAGCAGACGCACCGCTGCTTCGGCCTGGGCCTGCAACTTGGGCAGGATCTGCGCGCCCTGCACGGTGATCACGCTGGTTTCCGGATACAGGCCGCCACGGGTACCGAGCGTCGGCGACGGACGACCGTCCACCACCCGCACCACCACCGGCTGGCCACGGCCCACAGGCGCCAGTTGGGCGTTGAGCTTGGGCTCCGGGTTAAGTTGTTGCGGGCTGTGGGCGCAGCCGACGAGGGTCAGACTGGTCACAGCGATCAAACCGAACAACAGGCGTTGCAACATGCTCTTCTCTCCAGAATCGGGCACAAACAGGCCGGCAGTATAGCGGTGCGCCATCGCGTGGAACTAGCGCCTTGCGATGAATACTGAAATGTCTGACATGGGCCGTGGTTACCGGTTCCTGTCACTCCATTGTCACGGTCCTTACACCGGCATGTCATGGCCCTTTGTCAGGCTTACCACAAGCTCCCTGACCCGGTATCCGCTCATGCGCTTCCTTATTTCCCTGTTCACCCCGCGCCCGCATCACCGCAGCTTCGCCCTGCTCGACCGCAATGGCCGCTGCCAGGCCTTCAAGCAATGCAACCTGCAGCCCATGGGCGAAGGCTGGGTGGAAATCGAAGAGATCCGCCTCAACTGGCTGCACCAGCCGTTGCCTGCCAGCGCCCGCGTGCAGCCACTTCGCGCTCGCGCACGCAGCCGACAGTTGTTGACCATCTGACCGGACGCCTAATAAAAGTCATTAAACACGACCATTTCCCTGCGTTTCTTCGATACAATCTCCCCCCGATTATAAGGACGTCTCCTGATCGGGCCTCGCAACACCGCTGATGCGCTGGTATTGGCACTTCGCACCGCCCACAGAGAGCCGCCCACACAGATCGAGTGAAGCTGGCGCGCTTGCTGTTCTCTCAGGCAAATCACCACTTTTCGCGAATCTGCAGAGCTGTCATTACGCTCGGTCACTGAGCTGTCTGCCCGTTTTGCCTGTCATGTACTACATGGGGGCAACCAAACCGGGCGCAGTGCCAGGCTGGGACAGCCCTTTTTTGAGGTTCACGTCTTCAAAAGAGCGTGAAAAAACGGGTTTTCACAACTTCACGAGAGTGTGGCGAGCAAATGAAGAGTTTTGCGTCTGAACAAGCACCATTAGCGTCTGGAACAGCCCAACGACACAGGACCGGATATCGTTCAAGAACCGGCGCCTGAAGCCTGTCCGCTACGGATTTGGTTGCACGAACGGATGTCTCGGCCATAAGTCGAATTGCCGGCCCGGCGCTTAAATGAGTTCATAGGACTCTTGAGGCCAGGCTGCATGCATCCGCAGTAGTTGCGAAAAATTGCGAAGATTCGGACATGGCGATCCTGGCCATGGGTACCTGGGGCGCAACCGACCTGCCCCGTCACTCCTGGCCGCTATGCCGACAATTTGGTGCTGCAGATTTTGGAGACGCGTTAAATGGCGCATAACGAAGCAGTCGACGTAGTTCTGGTAGGGGCCGGCATCATGAGTGCCACCCTGGCCGTACTGCTCAAGGAGCTCGACCCCGCGATCTCGCTGGAAGTCGTCGAGCTGATGGATTCCGGTGCCGCGGAAAGTTCCAACCCATGGAACAACGCCGGCACCGGTCACGCCGGGCTGTGTGAGCTGAACTACACACCCCAGGCAGCCGATGGCAGTGTCGACATCAAGAAGGCCGTGCACATCAACACCCAGTTCGAGGTGTCGAAGCAGTTCTGGACCTACCTGACCAAAAAGGGCACGTTCGGCTCATCCAAGTCCTTCATCGCGCCGGTACCGCACCTGAGCTTCGTCCAGGGTGAGAAAGGCGTGTCGTTCCTGAAGAAGCGTTTCGAGCTGATGCGCCAGCATCATGCCTTCGCCGACATGGAATACACCGAAGACAAGGCCCAGATGGCCGAGTGGATGCCGCTCATGATGCCCGGCCGGCCGACTGATGAAGTCATCGCCGCCACCCGCGTCCTGAACGGTACCGACGTCAACTTCGGCGCCCTGACCAATCAGTTGCTCAGGCACCTGGGCAGCGCGCCGGACACCCAGATCAAATACTGCAAGCGCGTCACCGGCCTCAAGCGCAACGGCAGCGGCTGGACCGTCAGCATCAAGGACGTCAATTCCGGCAGCACCCGTGAAGTCGACGCCAAGTTCGTATTCCTCGGCGCCGGTGGCGCGGCATTGCCGCTGCTGCAAGCGTCGGGCATCGAGGAAAGCAAGGGCTTTGGTGGCTTCCCGGTCAGCGGCCAATGGCTGCGTTGCGACAACCCGGAAGTGGTCAAGCACCACCAGGCCAAGGTCTACAGCCAGGCCGCGGTGGGCTCGCCGCCCATGTCGGTGCCGCATTTGGACACCCGCGTGGTCGATGGCAAGAAATCCCTGCTGTTCGGGCCATACGCCGGTTTCACCACCAAGTTCCTCAAGCACGGTTCGATCATGGACCTGCCATTGTCGGTGCGTGCCGGCAACATCGGCCCGATGCTGGCCGTGGCCCGGGACAACATGGACCTGACCAAGTACTTGATCAGCGAAGTGATGCAATCCATGGAGCAGCGCCTGGAATCCCTGCGTCGCTTCTATCCCGAAGCGAAAGCCGAGGACTGGCGCCTGGAAGTGGCCGGGCAGCGGGTCCAGATCATCAAGAAAGATCCAAAGAAAGGCGGCATCCTGCAGTTCGGTACCGAGCTGGTGGCGGCCAAGGACGGCACCCTCGCCGCCCTGCTTGGCGCCTCGCCGGGCGCCTCGGTGACCGTCTCGATCATGCTGGACCTGATCGAGCGCTGCTTCCCGGACAAGGCCAAGGGTGAATGGGCCGCCAAGCTGGCGGAGATATTCCCGGCCCGGGAGAAAGTGCTGGAAACCGACGCGACGCTGTATCGCAAGATCAATGCGCAGAACAACATCGCGCTGGAGCTGGTTGAAGAAAGCAGCGAGACACAAAGCTACGCTTGATTCGACCGCACAAAAAAACGCCCCGCTCTTCCTGAGAGCGGGGCGTTTTTCATGGGTGACGCTTTTGTGGCGAGGAGGCTTGCTCCCGCTGGCCTGCGAAGCAGGCCCAGGATCAATCAGCCGCGAGCCTTCTCGATCAACTCGATGTATTCCTGGGCATTACGCTGGTCGCGCACCAACGCAACAAAATCATTGCCGTGCTCGTCCTTGCCGTTGAGGTCGTAACCGGCCTCGACGAAAAACGTCAGGAACCGCTCGAAATCGTCGACCCGCAGGCCACGATAGCCCTTGATCAGCTTGTGCAACGACGGCGACGTGGCATCGATCGGTTCGAAATTGAGGAACAGCTTGATCTGCTCATCGCCAATCTCGTCACCAATCACTTGTTTCTTGTCTTTACGCATTGCCGGCTCCAGCTCGCACAGTTCACGGGGCGGGCAGTTTACCCCCGCCAGGCCCTGGGGCTCAACGCGAGCGTTCGGCGCCCGTGTGCAGGTCGGCCCAGATATGGCCGTTGGTGTAGGTGAGAAACTGCACGTAGACCGTATCGTTGCGCAACAGATCGATGACCACCCGGTATTGAGCCTGTGGATAAGACAGGGTCAGGGTCTTGCTCGCCTCGTCGAATACCGGTTTCTTCAGGCTTTTGCTTTCGCCGTCGAAGTTCAGGATCACTTGGTTGATGGTTGCGCCCTTGTTCAAGGGCTTGCCCTTGAGACGGATCAGCAACGGCGAGGTGACCGGTATCGGTTGCTGGTTGGATTGGCGCTGGTTGCCCAGCACCACCGAATATTCGGTCACTTGCAGCAATTGCTGTTGCTCGGGCTGTTCCTGGCGCACCACCAGGTCATCGGGCGGCAGGAACTGGCTGTGCATCGGCGCGGCCACGACCGCCAGGGGCAGGCTGGATATCAGCAGCAAAGCGGCACAGCGGCGGATCGATACATTCATGACAGGCTCCGGGGTCTTGGCCCGGCACTCTAGCATGAGCGTGGAGGATGCAAATAAGCGATCCAGATCAATGCATGCGTGCAATGGGCGCGGCATACTCAAGGAGCCGTCAGCCCTGATGCAAGTTCCCTCGTCACCGGTTGGGTGCTTGCCAAGAATTCGGTATTGCCTCTTTCATTTCGTGGAGTGCCCATGTCTTTCTCCGCCCCTCCGTTGTTCGCCGCCTGGCGCCAAGCCTGGCGCGCCGGTTATACCCTCGAGCGCCTGCGGGGCGATCTCGTGGCCGGGCTGACCGTCGGCATCATCGCCATTCCCTTGGCCATGGCCCTGGCCATCGCCGTTGGCGTACCGCCACAACATGGGCTCTATACCGTGCTGGTGGCTGCGCCGCTGATCGCCCTTACCGGCGGCTCGCGATTCAACGTGAGCGGACCGACCGCGGCGTTCGTGGTGATTCTGCTGCCCATCACCCAACAGTACGGCCTGGGCGGCCTGCTGCTGTGCACAATGCTCGCCGGGTTGATTCTGATCGCCCTGGGATTGATGCGCGCCGGCCGGCTGATCCAATACATCCCCTACCCCGTTATCCTGGGTTTCACCGCTGGCATCGGTGTGGTCATCGCCACTTTGCAGTTGAAGGACCTCCTGGGCTTGAGCACCGCAGGCCAGGCCCGGCACTACATCGAACAATTGGGTGAGTTGATCGTCGCCCTGCCCGGCGCTCGCCTGGGCGACGGCATCATCGGTGTCACCTGCCTGGCGGTGCTGGTTGCCTGGCCGCGCTGGGTGCCGAAAATTCCCGGACACTTGGTTGCCCTGCTGGTGGGCGCGCTCCTGGGGCTGGGGATGGAGCAGGCCGGATGGCCGATCGCAACGCTGGGCGAGCGCTTCAGTTACGTTGTCGATGGCGTCGCTCACCCCGGCATCCCACCGTTTCTGCCAAGCTTCGATTGGCCCTGGAACCTGCCGGACGGTCAGGGGCATCCCTTGACGCTGTCCTATGACCTGATTCGCCAGCTCCTGGCGCCTGCCTTCGCTATCGCGATGCTCGGCGCCATCGAGTCGCTGCTGTGCGCCGTGGTGGCGGACGGCATGACCGGCAGCAAGCACGACCCCAATGCCGAGCTGATCGGGCAAGGCCTGGGCAACCTGGTGGCGCCCTTGTTCGGCGGCATCACCGCCACGGCAGCCATTGCCCGCAGCGCCACCAATGTGCGCAGCGGCGCCTCTTCACCCCTGGCGGCGATCATCCACAGTCTCGTGGTGCTGGTGGCGATTGTGCTGTTGGCGCCGCTGTTCAGCTACTTGCCCATGGCCGCGCTGGCCGCATTGCTGGTGATGGTCGCCTGGAACATGAGCGAAGCCGGGCACGTGCTGCACACCCTGCGTATCGCCCCACGCAGTGACGTGCTGGTGCTGCTGACGTGCCTGAGCCTGACGGTGCTGTTTGACATGGTCATGGCCGTCGCCGTCGGCCTGCTGCTGGCCGCCGGGCTGTTCATCAAGCGCATGAGCGAACTGACCGACAGCGCCGAGCTGCCGCGCCACTTCCACCAAGCCCTGGCGGACATGCCCGAGCATGTACGCTGCTACGGCATTCGGGGGCCGCTGTTTTTCGGTGCGGCAGAAAAAGCCCTGGATGTGCTGCGCAAATTCGATCCGGGCATCCGGGTGGTGGTGGTGGAAATGAGTGCCGTGCCCATGCTGGACATGACTGCATTGGCCGCTTTTGAAAATATCCTGAAGGATTACCGCAAGCAGGGCATCGGGCTGATTCTGGTGGCGACGGCGCCGCGGGTGCGCCTGAAGCTGCGCCGTGCCGGCATTCATCGGGAGCAGCGCCAGTTGGCCTATGTTCAGACTTTGGAGCAGGCGCGGGTCAAGAGTGAGCAGTGGCTGGCGGGTGGCAGCGCCGCTCATTCAAGACTTGCTTGAACCGTGGCGAGGGAGCTTGCTCCCGTTTGGGTGCGTAGCACCCACCTGCACATAGGGCTGCTGCGCAGCCCAGCGGGAGCAAGCTCCCTCGCCACGGGGAACTGCGGAGTATCCTAAAACCGCTCAGTCGAACTGAGCGCGCATCCAGGCGTGGTATTCGGCCACGCCCGGCTCGCCTTCGCGGGGCGCCCAATGGGCCAGTTCACCGTCGCCCACGGGCCGGTAAGGGCCGGCCTTGCACTCGAACATCAGGCTGTCGGCTTCCAGTACCACCAGGCCGTGATAGACGCCAGCCGGCAGGTCGACGCCCAGGCAATCGCCACCGGCCTGCAGGATGCGTTTATCTGTCACCGCACCGGTTTCATCGAAGATCAGCACCCCAAGCCGTCCCTTGAGCACCAGCAAGGTTTCGGCCTTGTCGGCGCTCAAATGGCGATGCGGAGGGATGTAGGTGGACGGTTGCAAACCCACCGCCATGCGGTGGCAGGGTTCGTCCATCTGATGGAAATTATGATGTTGCCGCCCACGGGGACTGGCCGCGGCGTTCCCGGCCAACTCGTCAAACAGCGCTTGATCCAGGAAGCTTGGCCGGGTCATCGATTACATTCCTTTAACGGCGAAGATACCGTTGGCGTTGCGCCAGTAGCCTTTGTAATCCATGCCGTAGCCGAAGATGTAGCGGTCGATGCACGGCAGGCCGACGAAATCGGCTTTCAGGTCGGGACGGGCCTTGCGGTCGTGGTCCTTGTCGATCAGCACGGCGGTGTGCACGGCGCGGGCACCGGCGTGCTTACAGAAGTCGATGATGGCGCCCAGGGTATGACCTTCGTCGAGAATGTCGTCGATGATCAGCACGTCGCGGTCAATGAACGAGACTTCCGGCTTGGCTTTCCAGAACAGGTCACCGCCGCTGGTTTCGTTGCGATAACGGGTCGCGTGCAGGTAGGACGCTTCCAGGGGGAAGTTCAGATAAGTCAGCAGTTTGCCGGAGAAAATCAGACCGCCGTTCATGACGCAGAACACCACCGGGTTGGTATCGGCCAGTTGCTCATTGATGTGCGCACCGACACGGGCGATGGCCGCTTCGACTTCGGCTTCGGTGTACAGGCAGTCAGCCTCTCGCATGACTTGACGGATATGCTCGAGATCAGCGGACATGGCGCTCTCCAGGGGAGGTTGAGGGGAGGAACGGGTTCGGAAAAACGGGCAAAGGTACGCATCCCGCTCGGTCAGATCAAGCGTTTGTGGACTAACGTTCTGTATTGTCTATAGGACAACACCCTCGGATAGATTAATCTAGGCCGGTTTTTTTGCCCGCCGCCGGAGCCTTCCCCATGCCCATCCTCGAGATCCGCCATCCGCTGATCAGACACAAACTCGGCCTGATGCGCCGCGCCGACATTAGCACGAAGAACTTCCGCGAACTCGCCCAGGAAGTCGGTGCCCTGCTCACCTACGAAGCCACCAAGGACCTGCCGCTGGAGTCCTACGAGATCCAAGGTTGGGCCGGTACGGTCCAGGTGGAGAAAATCGCCGGCAAGAAAATCACCGTGGTGCCGATCCTGCGCGCCGGCATCGGCATGCTCGAAGGCGTACTGAGTTTGATCCCGGGCGCCAAGGTGAGCGCCGTGGGCGTGGCTCGCAACGAGCAGACCCTGCAAGCCCACACCTACCTGGAAAAACTGGTGCCGGAAATCGATGAGCGCCTGGCCATGATCATCGACCCGATGCTTGCCACCGGCAGCTCCATGGTCGCTACCATCGACCTGCTGAAAAAAGCCGGTTGCCGGGACATCCGCGCCATGGTGCTGGTGGCTGCCCCCGAAGGCATCAAGGCCGTGCAGGACGCGCATCCGGACGTGACCATCTACACCGCATCCATCGACCAGAAACTCAACGAGCACGGCTACATCATCCCGGGCCTGGGCGATGCCGGCGACAAAATCTTCGGCACCAAGCAGAAGGACGCTTGAGCATGCAGGATGAGTTCAACGATCCGCTCTGGCGCCAGGTGCTGTCCGGCGCACAGATGCTGTTCGTCGCCTTCGGCGCGCTGGTGTTGATGCCGCTGATCACCGGGCTGGACCCGAACGTAGCGCTGTTCACCGCCGGCCTGGGCACGATCCTGTTCCAGATCGTTACCGGGCGCCAGGTGCCGGTGTTCCTCGCTTCGAGCTTTGCCTTCATCACCCCGATCATCCTCGCCAAGGGCCAGTTCGGCCTGGCGGCGACCATGGGTGGCGTGATGGCGGCCGGTTTCGTCTATACGTTCCTGGGCCTGGCGGTGAAGATCAAGGGCACCGGGTTTATCGACCGGTTGCTGCCACCGGTGGTCATCGGTCCGGTAATCATTTCCATCGGCCTGGCCATGGCGCCGATTGCCGCGAACATGGCGATGGGCAAGGCTGGGGATGGTACCGAGCTGATTCATTACCAGACCGCGATGCTGATTTCGATGCCGGCGCTGCTCACCACCCTGATCGTCGCGGTGTTCGGCAAGGGCATTTTCCGCCTGGTGCCGATCATTTCCGGCGTGCTGGTGGGCTTTGCCATGGCGTTTTTCTTCGGCGTCGTCGACACCGCGAAAATCGCCGCCGCGCCATGGTTCGCCCTGCCGAACTTCACCGCACCGGAGTTCAACTGGCAGGCGATCCTGTTCATCGTGCCGGTTGCCCTGGCGCCGGCCATCGAGCACATCGGCGGAGTGATTGCCGTGGGCAGCGTGACCGGTCGCGACTACCTGAAAAAGCCCGGCCTGCACCGCACGCTGCTCGGCGATGGCATCGCCACCACCGCCGCCGGCCTGTTCGGCGGCCCGCCCAACACCACCTACGCCGAAGTGACCGGTGCAGTGATGCTGACCAAGAACTACAACCCGAAGATCATGACCTGGGCGGCGATCTTCGCCATCAGCCTGGCGTTCATTGGCAAGTTCGGCGCGCTGCTGCAAAGCATCCCGGTACCGGTGATGGGCGGGATCCTGTGCCTGTTGTTCGGTTCGATTGCCGCGGTGGGCATGAATACCCTGATCCGCCACAAGATCGACTTGGGCGAGGCGCGCAACCTGGTGATCGTTTCGGTGACGCTGGTGTTCGGCATCGGCGGTGTGCTGGTGGGCACCGGCACCGGTCCGGACGACTTCGGCCTCAAGGGTATCGCGCTGTGCGCGGTGGTAGCGATCGCGCTGAACCTGCTGCTGCCGGGCAATGACGGCTGGAAGCAGAAGAAGGCGGATGAGCCGCTGCTATGAATCAGTAAGGTCTATGTGGCGAGGGAGCTTGCTCCCGCTGGGCTGCGCAGCGACCCCAAGCTTTGCGAGCGCTTCGCACTCGAGCGGGAGCAAGCTCCTTCGCCACGGGCCCGGTGTTATAACGCAATCGGCGCCCGTTCACACAGCGTGCCCAACGCCTTGGCCCACTGCGGCTCGGCGTTGAGACACGGCACCAACACCAATTCCTCCCCGCCCGCCGCACGGAACTGCTCGCGCCCGCGATCGCCGATTTCCTCCAGGGTTTCGATGCAATCGGCGACGAACGCCGGGCACATGACCAGGACTTTCTTCACGCCGCTCCTGGCCAGTTCATCCAGGCGCGCTTCGGTGTAGGGTTCGATCCACTTGGCGCGACCCAGTCGAGACTGGAACGACACCGACCAACTACCCCCTGCCAACCCCATCTGCTCGGCAAACAGTTGCGCGGTGCGAATGCACTGGGCGCGGTAACAGGTCGCCATGACTTCCGGCGGCGCGTTCTTGCAACAGTCGGCGTCCTTGAAGCAGTGAAAGCCCGTTGGGTCGAGCTTGGTCAGGTGCCGTTCCGGCAAGCCATGGAAACTCAACAACAGGTGATCGTGATCCTGTATCAGGTAGGGCTTGGCACTGGCGACCAGCGCATCGATGTATTCCGGTTGGTCGTAGAACGGCTGGAGAATCGAAAACTGCACATTGAGTTTCTTCTCCCGCACGACCCGCTTGGCTTCCTCGATTACGGTGGTGACCGTGCTGTCGGCGAACTGCGGATACAGCGGCGCCAACGTTATTTTCTTGTGTCCCTGGCTCGCCAGGCGCACCAGCGCCGTTTCAATGGACGGCTCGCCATAACGCATTGCCAGTTCCACCGGGCCCTGGGTCCATTGCGCGGTCATCGCCTGTTGCAGCCGGCGACTGAGCACCACCAGCGGCGAGCCCTCCTCCCACCAGATCGAGGCGTAGGCATGGGCCGATTGTTCGGGGCGCTTGATCAGGATCAGCGACACCAGCAGCCGCCGCACCGGCCATGGCAGGTCGATGACATACGGATCCATCAGGAATTGATTGAGGTAACGGCGTACATCGGCCACCGAAGTGGAGGCAGGCGAACCCAGGTTCACTAGAAGCAACGCGTGATCGGTCATGCAACGTCCTATTTCAGAAGCGGCTGGACAGATCGTCCAGGGCCGCAGGCAAATCGGTGAACCGGAATGTAAAACCCGCCGCCTGCAATCGGGCCGGCGTGGCGCGTTGGCCGCCCAGCAGCAACAACGACATTTCCCCCAGCGCGACTTTCAACGCGAGCTCCGGCATCGGCACCACGGCCGGGCGATGCAACACGCGCCCCAGGGCCTTGGCAAAATCACGGTTGCGCACCGGGTTCGGCGCGCAGGCATTATAAGGACCGCTGACATCGAAGCGGTGCAGAAGAAAATCAATCAAGGCGATTTGATCGTCAATGTGTACCCACGGCATCCATTGCCTGCCATTGCCGATACGCCCGCCCAGCGCCAGTTTGAACGGCAATAGCAGCCGCGGCAAAAAGCCGCCCTCGGCGGACAGGACCAGGCCGGTACGAACCAGCACCACGCGCACGCCCAAGGCTTCGGCCCGTTGTGCGGTTTCTTCCCAGGCGATGCACAGTTGGCTGGCGAAGTCCTCGCTGACCGGGCCCGACGCTTCAGTCAACTCGCGCTCGCCACCGTCGCCGTACCAGCCCACCGCGGAGCCGGAAATCAACACCTGCGGTTTCTGCTCGCAACGCTCCAGCCACGCCAGCAAGACTTCCGTCAGGGTGACGCGGCTGCTCCACAGCAACATCTTGCGTTTATGGCTCCAGGGCCGATCGGCGATCGGTGCGCCCGCGAGGTTGATCACTGCGTCCACCGGCTCGTTGATTTCGTCGAGCCTGGCCACGCCACGCACCGACGCGCCGCAGATTTTCCCGACTTCTTCGGGTCGACGACTCCAGACCGTCAAGCGATGTCCCTGCTCCAACCAGAGGCGGCAGAGCTGACGTCCGATCAAACCAGTACCGCCGGTCAGCAATATGTGCATGAGATGTTCCTCGCATCGCGTTTTACCCGGCCCATTAGTCTATTTTTATAGATAGGGATTTTCCGTATCGGACAGGGTCTGTGTTTAACAATAGGACAACCTGTCCAAACGCAAACGGTGAAACTTATACCAAAAACCACAATTGTACAGGTTTAAACGACGGCGTAGTCTGTACAGAAAGGTAAACGAGGCCCTCATGACTGTACCCATCGCAATCATCGGCACCGGCATCGCCGGACTTTCAGCCGCCCAGGCCCTGACGGAGGCCGGGCATGTCGTTCAACTCTTCGATAAAAGCCACGGCAGCGGCGGACGCATGTCCAGCAAACGCAGCGACGCTGGGGCATTGGACATG
This sequence comes from Pseudomonas sp. Q12-87, assembly GCF_001269755.1. Classification (NCBI taxonomy): domain Bacteria; kingdom Pseudomonadati; phylum Pseudomonadota; class Gammaproteobacteria; order Pseudomonadales; family Pseudomonadaceae; genus Pseudomonas; species Pseudomonas sp. Q12-87. The sequence goes on from NZ_LHVI01000029.1 coordinate 171,484, forward strand.
GGCGCGCAATATTTTACCGCCCGCGACCGGCGCTTCGTCACGGAGGTCCAGCGCTGGCAAGCCAACGGCTGGGCCGCCGAATGGAACCCGCAGTTGTATAACTTCCAGGGCGGACAGCTGAGCCCTTCGCCTGACGAGCAGACCCGATGGGTCGGCACGCCGCGCATGAGCGCCATTACCCGTGCGTTGCTCGGCAAGTTGCAAGTGCAGTTTTCCTGCCGGATCACCGAGGTGTATCGCGGCCAGGAACACTGGCACCTGCAAGATGCCGAAGGCTTCACCCACGGCCCCTTCGGCCAAGTGGTGATCGCCACGCCCGCGCCCCAGGCCACCGCATTGCTGGCGGCTGTACCGAAGCTGGCCGGGGTGGCCGCCGGGGTAAAAATGGACCCGACCTGGGCGGTGGCCCTGGCGTTCGAACAACCGTTGGATACGCCCATGGAAGGCTGCTTCGTGCAAGACAGCCCCCTCGACTGGCTGGCCCGCAATCGCAGCAAACCGGGGCGCGACAGCACGCTCGACACCTGGGTGCTACACGCCACCAGCGAATGGAGCCGGCAACACATCGACCTGCCCAAGGAAGCGGTGATCGAGCACTTGCACGGCGCTTTCGCCGAACTGCTGCACAGCGCCATGCCCGCACCGAGCTTCAGCGTGGCCCATCGCTGGCTGTATGCCCGCCCAGCCGGCAGCCACGAATGGGGCGCGTTGGCCGACGCCGACCTGGGCCTGTACGTGTGCGGTGACTGGTGCCTGTCCGGCCGGGTCGAAGGCGCATGGCTCAGCGGCCAGGATGCCGCCCGTCGTTTGCACGCCAGCTTGCAATAATCGCGTCATCTGCCTGTCATGCTGCTGTCGAAACAGACAGCAGCCCATCTGTAAAACACCCATAAAGGCGGCCTCGCGAGCAAAACCGGTTGACTTGTGCGGGTTCGGACCTATGATGAAAATATTATACAAAATTACTTAACTGTATAAGATTTTGCTATCAGAGGTCGCCTATGCCCAGCGAAACCGTCGCCAAACCGAAAATCGCCGTCAGCGCCTGCCTGATGGGTGCTGAAGTTCGCTTCAACGGTGGGCATAAGCAATCGCCGCTGTGCAGCCGTACCCTGGTGGAATACTTCGACTTCGTGCCGGTATGTCCCGAAGTCGCCATCGGCCTGGGCATTCCTCGCGAACCTATCCGACTGGTAGGCAACCCCGATCACCCTGAAGCCGTCGGTACGGTGAACCGCGACCTCAACGTAACGCGACCGCTGGCTGATTACGGGCGCCGCATGGCCGACGAGCTGGACGATATCTGTGGCTACATTTTCATGCAGAAGTCACCGTCCTGCGGGCTGGAACGGGTCAAGGTCTACGACCATAACAGCGTGCCCCAGGACGGCGGCGGACGCGGTATCTATGCCCAGGCATTCTGCGAACGCCATCCCGACCTGCCGGTGGAGGAAGACGGTCGCCTCAACGACCCGGTGCTGAGAGAGAATTTTCTTACCCGGGTATTCGCCTATGCCGCTTGGCAGGACCTGTGCCGCCAGGGCCTGACCCGCCGCAACCTCATCCAATTCCACTCGCGCTACAAATACCTGTTGATGGCCCACAACCCGGTCCAATACAAGACCCTGGGCAATATGCTCGGCAACATGGGCAAGGCCGATCCCAATGAGCTGGGCCCGCGCTATTTCAGCGCACTGATGGCTGCCCTGAAAAAATGCGCCACGCGCCGCACTCACACCAATGTGCTGCAACACCTGAGCGGCTACCTCAAGCGCGCCATCGGCGCTGAAGACAAACAGGAAGTCCAGCATCTGATCGGCCAGTATCGCCTCGGCATCGTCCCGCTGGTGGTGCCGCTGACGCTGCTCAAGCATCACTTGCGCCAGCACCCCGATCCTTACCTGGCACAGCAGGTCTACCTGCAACCGCACCCGGAGAACCTCAGCTTGCGAAACGCCATTTGATGAAGAACGAACCCGATTCCAGCGCCAGCGAAGACCTGGGAGCCGATTTTGCCCAGGCACTGGCGCAAGGCTGGCTGCCCATACGTGAAGTCGCCCGGTTGACCGGCGTCAACGCCATCACCCTGCGCGCTTGGGAACGGCGTTATGGCTTGATCGTGCCGCGCCGCACCCCCAAGGGCCATCGGCTGTTCAACGCCGAGCATGTGCAGCGGATCCAGAACATCCTCACCTGGATCAATCGCGGGATGGCCGTGAGCAAGATCAAGCCGCTGCTCGACACCCCGCAACCGCCAGCCGAGCCACTGGAAAACCCCTGGCAGCGCCAGCGCCACGCCTTGGTGCTGGCGGTGACGGAGTTGGCCGAGCGTCAGATCGATGACTTGATCAATCAGGCAATGGCGCTGTACCCGCCCAGGACCGTGTGCGAGCAATTGCTGCTGCCCTTGCTGGACGAGTTGCAGGTGCGCTGGCAAGGCCAGTTCGGGGCACAGCTGGAACGGGTCTTCTTGTATTCCTGGCTGCGCAGCAAGTTTGGCAGCCGGATCTACCACAACAACCGGCAACTGCGCGGTGCGCCATTGCTGTTGATCAACCATTCGGACATGCCCCTGGAACCGCGACTGTGGCTCACGGCCTGGCTGGCCAGCAGCGCCGATTGCCCGGTGGAAGTGTTCGACGGGCCGATACCGGCAGGTGAACTGGCCCTGGCGGTCGAACGGCTCAAGGCCCGGGGTGTCCTGCTGTACTCAAGCAACGCCATCAACCTGTCGCAACTGCCCAAGCTACTGGGAGGTGTCGACTGCCCGATCATCATCGCCGGCCCGGCCGCGTCGATCCACCACGCCCGGATATCCACAGGCGTTTCGATGATCGATGTGTCCTGGGCCGAAGACCCGCTATCGGCTCATCGTGAACTGAGCCGCAGAGAACTTCTTTAGAGGGATAACAGCTTGCAACTGATCTGGCTGCGCAGCGACTTGCGCCTGCGCGACAACACCGCCCTGGCAGCAGCCGCAGCCCAGGGCCCCTGCGTGGCGGTGTACCTGACGAGCCCGCAACAATGGCGCGCCCACGACGACGCCCCCTGCAAGATCGACTTCTGGCTGCGCAACCTCGCATCGTTGAGAGCGGCCCTGGAGAAACTGAACATCCCACTGCTGATCCGCGACGCGCCGCATTGGCAGCAGGCGCCACACGTGCTGCTGACGCTATGCCGCGAACTGAATATCAGCGCCGTTCATGTCAACGAAGAGTATGGCTTCAATGAAACCCGTCGCGACGCCGAGGTTGCCCAGGCCCTGAAGAGCCAGGGCCTGGGCTTTCATAGCTACCTGGACCAATTGCTGTTCAAGCCCGGCAGCGTGCTGACCAAGACCGGAAATTATTTCCAGGTCTTCAGCCAGTTCCGCAAGGTCTGCTACAGCCACCTGCACTTCTCGCTGCCAAGCCTGGTCGCCACGCCAGGGCGACAGGCCCCCACCGGCCTGGCCAGCGATCCGGTGCCGGGACAGATCGACGGCTTCGCCACTCCCAGTGAGGCGCTACGCGACCTCTGGCCCGCCGGCGAAACCGAAGCCCGGCGGCGCCTGGATACATTCGTCGACCAGCACATCGATGCCTACCAGAGCGAACGCGACTTTCCCGCCAGGCCCGGGACCAGCCAGCTCTCGGCCTATTTGGCGGCCGGCGTCGTCTCGCCGCGCCAGTGCCTGCATGCAGCGTTGCAAGCCAATCAGGGTGAATTCGAAAGCGGATGTGTCGGTACTGTGACCTGGGTCAATGAATTGCTTTGGCGCGAGTTCTATAAACATATCCTTGTGGGCTATCCGCGCGTGTCACGCCACCGCGCCTTCCGTCCGGAAACCGAGGCACTGGCGTGGCGCAAGGCTCCCGCAGAGCTCGAGGCTTGGAAACAAGCGCGCACTGGCCTGCCGATTATCGACGCGGCCATGCGTCAGTTGTTGGAGGCCGGTTGGATGCATAACCGCTTGCGGATGGTGGTGGCGATGTTCCTGACCAAGAATCTGTTGGTCGATTGGCGTGAAGGCGAGCGCTTCTTCATGCAGCACCTGATCGACGGCGATTTGGCTGCCAACAATGGCGGATGGCAGTGGAGTGCTTCCACCGGCACAGACTCGGCGCCTTGGTTCCGGATATTCAACCCGCTGAGCCAGTCGGAGAAATTTGACCGCGAGGGCCTGTTCATCAAACGCTGGCTACCTGAACTGAACGACCTGGAGAAGCAGCAGGTCCATAGCCCAAATACCCAGGGCGGCTTGTTCGGTGCCTTGGACTATCCTGCGCCGATTGTCGATCTCGGCCAGTCAAGGGCGCGCGCGCTGGCAGCGTTCAGAAACCTGCCGGCGCGGCAGGACGTAGCCGCACACGAGACGGGCGATTAGCGCACACGAAATGTCGCGGCTCGGGATGCATGATGGGTCCGTTGTCCCTATAGTCCTACTCATCGCGGGAACTCCAGTAGCTGCGCACCAAAGCATCGCCAGATGGAGGGGGAAGTTGGTATGGGTCTAGAACTGCCACGACGCTATTGGCTCACCGGCGTCGGCAATGGAATCGGCGCTTCCCTGGCCGAAGCGATACTCAAGACCGGCGCGCGCCTGGCCGTCAGTACCCGCTCGATCCAAGCGTGCGAAGCCCTTTCGGCCCGTTATCCGGGACAAGTGCTGGCGGTGCCCGGAGATCTGACCGACAGCCAGACCGTACGTGAAATCGGCGAGCAGATTGCCCGGCTGTGGGGTTCCCTGGACGAGGTCATCCTCAACGCCGGAACAACGGAATACACCGACGAGAACCATGCGGGCCACACGATGATCGAGCATATCGTGCGCAGCAACCTACTGGCCGCCAGCTTCTGCATCGAAGTGGCCAAGCCCTTGTTGCGTGCCGGGAGCAAACCTCATCTGGTGGGCATTGCCAGCCCGGCAACTTACCTGCCGCCGTCCCGAGCCGAAGCGACTGGCGGCGGCATGCACCATCTGTTCGCATCGACCCGCCTGGAACTGGCCGCCGAGGGCATCGATGTCACGCTGGTACACCCGGGTTTCGATAGTCCACCGTCGGGCGCCGATGATTGTCTATCCGCGCCGGTTCACTGGTCGGCGGCCGAAGCGGCGCAGCATGTCCTGGGCCGCCTCGCCGAGCGCCCGCCAGAAATGGCACTCCCCATCGCATCCGTAGCCGTGCTCTGGCCCTTGCCTTCGTCGGCCGAAACCCCATCAACGTACGTCGACTCATGCCAGGCAAATAAGGGTTATTCGATCAAGGGACAACCCTGAGCTGCCGATTGCCTTACACTGCTGGCCATGAAAACCATCCCCCTCCATGAAATCGTCACGCCAGCTGTCACCTGCTCGACATGCGCGGCGTGCTGTTGCCAGCTGGAAGTGATGCTGATCACCGACACCGGCGTACCGGAGCGTTTCATCGACACGGATGATTGGGGTGGGGAAGTCATGCTCCGGCTGGACGATGGCTGGTGCGCGGCGCTGGACCGCGACAGCATGCTCTGCACCATCTACGAAAAACGCCCGCTGATCTGCCGGGAATTCGAAATGGGTGCGCCGGAATGCATTGAAGAACGCCGGGGAATTGCGACGGCGTATCGGTAGTAAAAACATGTGGGAGCGAGCTTGCCCGCTCCCACAATTGTTGGGGTATTACAACGGCATTGTGTAGTGCAGCGCGTAGCTTTCCACACCGTCGTTGGTCGACTTGATGCCGGCGTTGGAGTAGTGAGTCGCGCGAATACCCACTTCATGGCCGCCGTTGAAGCGCAGGCCGAAACCGATGCGGTCTTCGAACTGGAACGCCGTACCCAACTTGTTGGATTCCACTTCGGTATTGGCAAACAACGCCACGCCAACACCAGCTTCAACGTAAGGTTTTACATTCTGACCGGAAAATTCATACACAAACACAGGCGAGAACGACAAGCTGTGGTTGCTGGAGGTTTCGTCCCCCTCCCAATAGGTGTACGCGCCGCTCCAGTAGCCGGTCAGACGACCGACGTCGGTCTGCCACCAACTTTTGTCCCAATCGAACTGCATGCCCAGGCGATAAGTCATCGTCGAATCGCTGGTCTGGCCCACCCCAAACTCCACACCCGCTGCCTGCGCAGTATAAGTGTGCCCCAGCAACGCAGCCGCAAGCGCGGCAAAGCAGAATAAGCGCTTCATTAGAAACATCCTTTCCCGAACAGATTTAATTAATTTTGTTACAGACAGACAAAGCTATAGAAATCTGCGCCAAAACAGAAGTTCACCCCGTTTTACAGATTTTTCACGTTTTTTTTACAGACCAAAGCTTCGCACAACGCCGGAAGAATGCCATAGCGTCGGTAGGATTTTTCCGAAATGTATCGGGTCAGCGCTACTCCAGAACTGCGTATCGCGGGCGGGGCCGCCAGCCAACAGCGCCCGCTCGGCCAACAGGCGTTGCAGTTGCCGCGCCACGGCGGCCCCAGTGTCGATCAGGCTGATGTGCGCCGGGATCATGTCCTTGAGCAGCGGCTTGAGGAAGGGGTAATGCGTGCAGCCCAGGATCAGCGTGTCGCAGCCGGCAGCCAGCAAGGGCTCGACGTAGCCTTGCAGCAAATGATGCAAGGCCGGGCTGTGCAGGTCACCCGCCTCGATCAACTCCACAAGTCCCGGACACGGCTGAGTGATCACTCGCACATCAGTAGCGAATCGATCGAGCAAAGCAGCGAACTTGGCGCTCTGCAACGTACCGGTAGTGGCCAGCACACCGACAATACCGCTACGGGTGGCGGCGGCGGCGGGCTTGACCGCCGGTTCCATGCCGACGATGGGCCAGTGGGGGTAATCACGCCGCAGATCGGCGACCCCGGCCACCGTCGCCGTATTGCAAGCGACCACCAAGGCCTTCGCCCCTTGGCGCTGGAAAAAGTCGGCGATGACCGCGCAGCGCTGGCGGATGTAATCCGGGGTTTTCTCGCCATAAGGAATATGCCCACAGTCGGCAACGTAGAGCAGCGACTCGTTGGGCATCAGTTGGCGGATCTCCCCGAGCACCGACAGCCCGCCGACACCTGAATCGAACACGCCGACCGGGGCTTCACTCATGTGGGCGACCACAGACGCTGCAACCCGGATCGCGCTTGACCCGCAGCTCACGGAACCGTGTGCCCAGGGCGTCGATCAACAACAGGCGCCCCACCAGCGGCTCACCAAAACCGACCAACAGCTTCAAGGCTTCGAGGGCCTGCAGGCTGCCCACCAACCCCACCAACGGCCCGAGCACGCCGGCTTCGCTGCACGTCAGCTCGGCGTCGCTGCCATGGCCGTAGAGACAGTGGTAGCAAGGGCTTTCGGCGCGGCGCGGATCGAACACCGACAACTGCCCTTCCAGGCGAATCGCCGCACCGCTGACCAGCGGTTTGCCGGCCATGACACACGCCGCGTTCACCGCTTCGCGGGTCGAGAAATTGTCGGAACAGTCCAGCACCACGTCCACCGTCGCGACCACGGCAGCCAGGCTGTCTTCGTCCATGGCCGTCGGGTGGGGAACCAAACGAATGTCGGGATTGATCGCCGTCAGGCGCCGCATCGCCGAATCGACCTTGCTCAGGCCGACGCTGTCGGTGTCGTGGATGATCTGGCGTTGCAGGTTGGTCAGGTCGACCGTGTCGAAGTCCGCCAGGTGCAGTTCGCCAACGCCGGCGGCGGCCAGGTACAACGCCACCGGGGCGCCGAGACCGCCGAGGCCGACAATCAATACACGGCTTCGCTTGAGGCGCAATTGGCCGTCGATGTCGACGTGCTGCAACAGAATCTGCCGGCTATAGCGCAACAGCTCCTGATCGTTCAGCACGGCAGGCACCCCAGGCTGATCCGCTCATGGCCGCCAAGATCCTTGCGACTGTGGACTTCGGCAAAACCCTGGGTTTGCAGCTGGTCACGCACCGCCTCGGCCTGATCGTATCCATGCTCGAGCATCAGCCATCCGCCCGGCTCGAGGTGAGCCGGTGCCTGGGCAATGATCTGGCGCAGGTCATCGAGCCCATCCTGGCCGGCAACCAGGGCACTGGCCGGTTCGAAACGCACATCGCCTTCAGCCAGGTGCGGATCGGTTGCGGCAATGTAGGGTGGGTTGCTGATGATCAGCTCGAAACGCTCGCCCTCCAGCGCGCTGAACCAGTGGCTGCTCAGCACCGTGACGTTGCGCAGGTCCAGGCGCTGGCGATTGCGTTCGGCCAAGGCCACCGCTTCCAGCACACGGTCGACCGCCGTGACCTTCCAGGCCGGGCGTTCGCTGGCCAATGCCAAGGCAATCGCACCGCTGCCGGTGCCTAGGTCGAGAACTCTGGCCGGCGTGGCGGGCAACAAGGCCAGTGCGGTTTCAACCAACAGCTCAGTATCGGGACGCGGGATCAGCGTATGGGGCGCGACTTCCAGGTCGAGTTTCCAGAAGCCCTGCTGCCCGAGGATATAGGCCACCGGCTCGCCGGAGCGGCGGCGACGCAGGGATTCGGAGAACAGCAGCGCCGCCTCGCTCGGCACAATCCGCTCGGGCCAGGTATGCAGGAAACTGCGGGACTTGCCCAGCGCAGCCGCCAGCAGCAACTCGGCATCCAGCCGTGGCGTGGGCGAATCGGGAAGCTCGGCGGCGCGTAACAGACTGGCGATGATGGTCATTTTTTCACCTGTGCTTACTCGCCAATCGCAGCCAACTGGTCGGCCTGGTATTCGGCCAGCAGCGGCTCGATGACCGCATCGACCCCCCCGGCGAGAATTTCGTCGAGGGAATACAGGGTCAGGTTGACGCGGTGGTCGGTGACTCGCCCTTGGGCGAAGTTGTAGGTACGGATTCGTTCGGAGCGGTCGCCCGAGCCCACCAGCAATTTGCGCTCGCTGGCAATGGCGTTGGCGGCGGCGCTGGTCTGCTGGTCATTGAGCTTGGCCGACAGCCAGGCCATGGCCCGCGCGCGGTTCTTGTGCTGGGAGCGTTCTTCCTGGCACTCCACCACGATGCCCGAAGGCAAGTGAGTGATGCGGATGGCCGAGTCGGTCTTGTTGACGTGCTGGCCGCCGGCGCCGGAGGAACGGTAGGTGTCAACCCGCAGGTCCGCCGGGTTGATCTCGATGGCTTCCTGTTCGTCCGGCTCGGGCAATACCGCCACGGTGCAGGCCGAGGTGTGGATACGACCCTGGGATTCGGTGGCCGGCACACGCTGAACGCGGTGGGCGCCGGATTCGAATTTCAGCTTGCCGTAGACATTGTCGCCCTCGACCCGGGCAATGACTTCTTTATAGCCGCCGTGCTCGCCTTCGTTCTCCGACAGGATCTCCACCCGCCAGCCGCGACGCTCGGCGTAACGCGAATACATGCGGAACAGGTCGCCGGAGAAAATCGCCGCCTCGTCGCCGCCGGTGCCAGCGCGGATTTCGAGGAACACGTTGCGCCCGTCGTTCGGGTCCTTGGGCAGGAGCATGCGCTGCAGGCTGCTTTCCAGTTCAACCAATTGCTCCTTGGCTTCGCGGACTTCCTCCACGGCCATTTCGCGCATGTCCGGATCGCTGTCCTTGAGCAGCGCCTGGGCACCTTCGAGGTCGTCCTGCACTTTGAGCAGCTGTTTATACGCGGCGACAATCGGCTCGACTTCCGCGTACTCCTTGGAATACGTGCGGAATTTATTCTGGTCGCTAATGACTTCGCCATCGCCCAGTAACGCGGTCAGTTCTTCGAAACGGTCCTGGAGAATGTCCAGTTTATTGAGCAGTGACGCTTTCATTGCGGTTTTTTATCCGAAAAGCTATCCGGTGAACCCTCACCGAGGGCAAACAATTCTTGAGCCATGGCCAGCGCGTCAAGACGGCCCTCGGCGGTCAGCTTCTTGAGCTGGACACTGGGAGCGTGGAGCAATTTGTTGGTCAGGCCGCGGGCCAATTGCGCCAGCACCTCTTCGGCATTGCCGCCGTTGGCCAGCAGGCGCTGGGCCTTTTGCAATTCTTCGTCGCGCAGGCGCTCGCTTTGCTGACGATACGCCTTGAGCACATCCACGGCCGCCAGTTCGCGCAGGCGCACCATGAAATCGTCGGCGCCGACGGTGATCATCTCTTCCGCCGCCTGGGCTGCGCCTTGTCGACTCTTGAGGTTCTCGGCGACGACTTCGTGCAGGTCATCGACGCTGTAGAGATAAACGTCGTCCAGCTCGCCGACTTCCGGCTCGATGTCACGGGGAACGGCGATGTCCACCATGAAGATCGGCTTGTGCTTGCGCAGCTTCAGGGCGCTTTCCACCGCGCCCTTGCCAAGGATTGGCAACTGGCTGGCGGTGGAGCTGATGACGATGTCGCTGTGCACCAGCTCGGCCGGGATGTCCGACAGCAGCACCGCGTGGGCACCGAATTGTTCGGCCAGGGTGCTGGCGCGCTCCAGGGTCCGGTTGGCGACAACGATGCGCTTCACGCCCAGGTCGTGCAGATGGCGCGCAACCAGGGTAATGGTTTCGCCGGCACCGATCAGCAGCGCCTGGCTGCGTTGCAGATCACTGAAAATCTGCTTCGCCAGGCTGACGGCGGCAAACGCCACGGACACCGGGTTTTCGCCGATGGCGGTGTCGGTGCGCACCTGCTTGGCGGCGTTGAACGTGGCCTGGAACAGCCGCCCCAGCAGCGGACCGACGGTGCCCGCCTCGCGGGCCACGGCATAGGCCGATTTCATCTGGCCGAGAATCTGCGGCTCGCCCAGCACCAGCGAGTCGAGCCCGGAGGCGACGCGCATCATGTGACGAACGGCCGCATCATCCTCATGCACATAGGCACTGGCGCGCAGCTCTTCAAGGCTCAGGCTGTGATACTCCGCCAGCCAGCGCAGTACCGAATCGGCCGAAACGTGATCCTGTTCTATATATAGCTCGCTGCGGTTGCAGGTGGAGAGGATCGCAGCTTCGCGGCTGTCGGTAAGTCGGCAGAGCTGCTGCAGGGCCTCAACCAGCTGCTCAGGCGTAAAGGCCACGCGCTCGCGGACGTCTACTGAAGCAGTCTTGTGGTTAATACCAAGTGCAAGGAAGGCCATTCAAGGTCGCTGATAGTGACGTGAAGCCGGCAATTGTCCTACTTCGCCAGATCCAGAACAACCACTCGATCTCTATCGCCTTGCCCTGCATGGTAAATCGACGGGGCGGTTATGTTTGACGGAAGGCTTGTGTCATGATGATCCGACCGCAGGTTAGTCGTCCTCTTCCTATATGAATAGATCTTCCGCGTTGCTCCTCGCTCTTGCCTTGCTCAGTGGCTGCCAGTCCATGGCTCCCGTTTCGACGGACGGTACGCCGCCGGTCGAAGACAGCGCGCAGGCCCCTGAAAAACCCAAGGTCTACGGCTCGTTCAGCGAAGAAACCATCTTCAGCCTGTTGAGCGCCGAACTGGCGGGCCAGCGCAATCGCTTCGACATTGCGCTGGATAACTACGTGACCCAGGCCATCAATACCCAGGACCCGGGCATCTCCGAGCGGGCGTTTCGCATCGCCGAATACCTGGGGGCCGACCAGCCTGCGCTGGATACGGCGCTGATCTGGGCCAGAAATGCCCCGGACGACCTCGAAGCGCAGCGCGCCGCTGCCGTGCAACTGGCGCGGGCCGGGCGCTACGACGATTCCATGACCTATATGGAGAAGGTCCTGCTGGGCAAGGGCGACACCCACTTCGATTTCCTTGCGCTGTCCGCCGCCGACACCGACCAGGAAACCCGCAACGGGCTGATGAAAAGCTTCGATCGCCTGTTGCAGCGTCATCCGAACAACAGCCAGCTGATTTTCGGCAAGGCTTTGCTGCTGCAACAGGACGGCGACACCCAGGGCGCCCTTACCCTGCTGGAAAACAACCCGCCGGAAGCCGGTGAGGTAGCGCCGATCCTGCTGCGCGCCCGTCTGCTGCAAGGCCTGGACCGTGGCGACGAAGCCCTGCCGCTGTTGGAAAAAAGCATCAAGAAGTACCCGGACGACAAGCGCCTGCGCCTGACCTACGCCCGCATGCTGGTAGAAAACAACCGCATGGACGACGCCAAGGTGGAGTTTTCCAGCCTGGTCCAACAATACCCGGAAGACGACGAGCTGCGTTATTCCCTGGCACTGGTGTGCCTGGAAGCCAAGGCCTGGGACGAGGCCAAGGGTTATCTGGAAGACTTGATCGCTCGGGACAGCCACGTCGACTCGGCCCACTTGAATCTCGGGCGCATTGCCGAAGAACGCAACGACCCGGAGAGCGCGCTGATCGAGTACGCCCAGGTCGGGCCGGGCAATGACTACCTGCCGGCGCAATTGCGCCAGGCCGATATCCTGATCAGCAACGGCAAGACGGCCGAGGCCCAGAGTCGTCTCGCCGTGCAGCGTGATTCCCAACCGGACTACGGCATCCAGCTGTACCTGATCGAGGCCGAAACCCTGTCAGCCAACAAGCAGGGCGACAAAGCCTGGAATGTCCTGCAACAAGCCTTGAAACAATACCCGGATGACCTGAACCTGCTGTATACCCGCGCAATGCTGGCGGAAAAACGCAATGACCTGGCCCAGATGGAGAAAGACCTGCGCCTGATCATCCAGCGCGATCCGGACAACGCCATGGCCCTCAATGCACTTGGCTATACCTTGTCGGATCGCACCACTCGCTACGACGAAGCCAAGGCGCTGATCGAACAGGCCCACCAGATCAACCCGGAAGATCCGGCCGTACTCGACAGCCTCGGCTGGGTGAATTTCCGCCTGGGCAATCTCGACGAGGCCGAACGCCTGTTGCGACAAGCCCTGGAGCGTTTCCCCGACCAGGAAGTCGCCGCTCACCTGGGCGAAGTCCTGTGGGCCAACGGCAAACAGCGCGAAGCCCGGCAAATCTGGAGCCAATTCCTCAAGGATCAGCCCGACAGCCCCCTTTTGCGCAGCACTATCAAACGCCTGACCGGATCCGAGACTCTTTAAGATTATGTTTTTGCGCCATTTCATCGTCTTCAGCTTCATCGCCTTGCTCGCCGGTTGCGCGGGCTTCGGCGCCCGTGAATCCGTCCAGGGCCAGGGCAACCAAGTCCAGTGGCGCGAGCATAAGGCGCAACTGAGCGGCCTGGATGGCTGGCAAATCGACGGCAAGATCGGCATACGCGCACCCAAGGATTCGGGCAGCGGCACGCTGTTCTGGCTGCAGCGCCAGGATTACTACGACATTCGCCTCTCCGGCCCGCTCGGTCGCGGCGCGGCACGCCTCACCGGCCGGCCGGGACAGGTCTCGCTGGAGGTCGCCAACCAGGGCCGCTACGAGGCGCCCACCCCGGAAGCGTTGCTGGAAGAACAACTGGGTTGGAAATTGCCAGTATCGCACCTGAACTGGTGGATTCGCGGGCTGCCGGCGCCGGACAGCAAGAGCCGCCTGACCCTCGACGCCGACAGTCGCCTGTCGAACCTGGAGCAGGATGACTGGCAGATCGAATACCTCAGCTATGCCCAGCAGAACGGCTATTGGCTGCCCGAGCGCATCAAGCTGCACGGCAGCAACCTTGACGTCACCCTGGTGATCAAGCAATGGCAGCCGCGCAAGCTGGGGCAATGACATGACCGCTCCACGCCTGAGCTTGCCCTCCCCGGCCAAGCTCAACCTGATGCTGCACATCCTCGGTCGTCGTCCGGACGGCTATCACGAGTTGCAGACGATTTTTCAGTTCCTGGACTACGGCGACGAAATTACCTTTGCCGTGCGTCACGACGGCGAGATTCACCTGCACACCGAGTTCCAGGGTGTTCCCCACGACAGCAACCTGATCGTCAAGGCGGCAAAAAAACTCCAGGAGCAATCCGGGTGCACGCAGGGCATCGACATCTGGATCGAGAAAATTCTGCCCATGGGTGGCGGGATCGGCGGTGGCAGCTCGAATGCGGCGACGACTTTATTGGGACTCAATCACCTTTGGCAACTTGGCTGGGACATGGATCGCCTCGCGGCCCTGGGCCTGACGCTGGGTGCCGATGTGCCGGTTTTCGTGCGTGGCCACGCGGCTTTCGCCGAGGGAGTCGGGGAAAAACTCACCCCGGTAGAACCCGAAGAACCCTGGTACCTGGTGCTGGTGCCGCAAGTATCTGTAAGTACAGCAGAAATTTTTTCAGATCCACTGTTGACACGTAACTCTCCTCCCATTAAAGTGCGCCCCGTTCCCAAGGGAAACAGTCGAAATGACTGCTTACCGGTGGTAGCAAGGCGTTATCCAGATGTTCGTAACGCATTGAATTTGTTAGGTAAATTTACCGAAGCAAAACTCACCGGAACTGGAAGTTGTGTGTTTGGGGGCTTCCCAAGCAAAGCTGAAGCTGATAAAGTCTCGGCCCTTCTGACAGAGACCCTTACAGGGTTTGTAGCAAAAGGAAGCAACGTTTCGATGTTGCATCGCAAGCTTCAAAGTCTGCTCTAAACGGAATCGAGTGCTGGGCACTCGCAGCAACAGATACAGGGGCGTCGCCAAGCGGTAAGGCAGCAGGTTTTGATCCTGCCATGCGTTGGTTCGAATCCAGCCGCCCCTGCCATTTTCCTATACTCATCCAGGTATACCCTCAGCCTTCAGGTACTGCGCGTGTCCAAGATGATGGTCTTTACGGGGAACGCCAACCCCGATCTGGCTCGACGTGTCGTACGTCAGCTGCATATCCCGCTCGGTGACATTTCTGTCGGTAAGTTTTCCGACGGCGAAATCACTGCCGAGATCAATGAAAACGTTCGCGGTAAAGACGTCTTCATTATTCAGCCGACTTGCGCTCCGACCAACGATAACCTGATGGAACTCGTCGTGATGGCTGATGCCTTCCGCCGCTCCTCAGCAACTCGTATCACTGCTGTTATTCCTTACTTTGGTTATGCCCGTCAGGATCGCCGTCCGCGTTCCGCACGCGTGGCAATCAGCGCGAAAGTCGTCGCTGATATGCTCACCGTAGTCGGCATCGACCGTGTCCTCACGGTTGATCTGCATGCTGACCAGATTCAGGGCTTCTTCGATATTCCGGTAGATAACATCTACGGCTCCCCAGTTTTGGTGGATGACATTGAAGATCAGCGCTTCGAAAACCTGATGATCGTGTCCCCGGACATTGGCGGCGTTGTGCGTGCACGGGCCGTTGCCAAATCCCTGGGCGTGGATCTGGGTATCATCGACAAGCGTCGTGAGAAAGCCAATCACTCCGAAGTGATGCATATCATCGGCGACGTCGAAGGGCGTACCTGTATTCTGGTCGACGACATGGTCGATACCGCCGGCACCTTGTGCCACGCGGCCAAGGCCCTGAAAGAGCATGGCGCTGCCAAGGTCTTTGCCTACTGCACACACCCTGTGCTGTCGGGTCGAGCGATCGAAAACATTGAAAATTCCGTGCTGGACGAGCTGGTGGTCACTAACACCATCCCGCTGTCCGCTGCAGCACAAGCCTGTGCGCGTATCCGTCAGTTGGATATCGCACCGGTTGTTGCCGAAGCGGTTCGCCGCATCAGCAATGAAGAATCGATCAGTGCGATGTTCCGCTAAGGGCCCTGCCCTTCCCGTGACATCTCATTGACGAAAAGCGCCCCGCCCCGGCATTCACTGCCGGGGCGGGGCTTTTTTGCCCATACCGTGCCTGGCGCTGGTCGCAAACGCCACTCGGTCATGGCTATTTTGGAGATACAACATGAACGATTTTACTCTGAATGCTGAAGTGCGTTCCGACCTGGGGAAAGGTGCGAGCCGCCGCCTGCGTCGTCTCGCAAGCCTGGTTCCAGCTGTAGTCTACGGTGGCGAGAAAGCCCCTGAGTCCATCAGCATGCTGGCCAAAGAAGTTGCCAAACTGCTCGAAAACGAAGCGGCCTACAGCCACATCATCGAGCTGAACGTTGGCGGCACCAAGCAAAACGTCGTGATCAAAGCCCTGCAGCGTCACCCGGCCAAAGGCCACGTGATGCACGCTGACTTCGTCCGCGTTGTTGCCGGTCAGAAGCTGACTGCTGTTGTTCCAGTGCACTTCATCAACGAAGCTGCTCCGGTCAAGAAAGGCGGCGAAATCTCGCACGTGACTTCGGAAATCGAAGTTTCCTGCCTGCCGAAAGACCTGCCTGAATTCATCGAAGTCGACCTGGCTGACGCCGAAGTCGGCACGATCATTCACCTGTCCGACCTCAAGGCTCCTAAAGGCGTTGAGTTTGTTGCTCTGGCACACGGCGATGACAAGGCTGTTGCCAACGTCCACGCTCCACGTGTTGCTCCAGAAGCTACCGAAGAAGGCGCTGCAGAGTAATTTCACTCTGTCGCCGGAGTGACCGGAAACATCGCGGACTGGAACGTAGCGAGACAGCGGGCGAGAACGCGAAGTTTACTTAACGGTAGATCCGCCATTTTTGTCCGCTGTCGCAACACCGCCTGATTGCGACTTTGTTATCCACACTCCAGGAAGGGCCCCTATCGTGACTGCCATCAAACTGATCGTTGGCCTGGGAAATCCAGGCGCTGAATACGAACAGACCCGGCATAACGCAGGGGCCCTTTTTGTTGAGCGCATCGCGCACGCACAAGGCGTCAGCCTGGCGGCCGATCGCAAATATTTCGGCCTGACCGGACGCTTCTCGCATCAAGGTCAGGATGTTCGTCTGTTGATTCCCACCACCTACATGAACCGCAGCGGCCAAGCCGTGGCGGCACTCGCCGGTTTCTTTCGCATCAAGCCGGAAGAAATCCTGGTGGCCCATGACGAACTCGACCTGCCTCCGGGCGTTGCCAAGCTCAAGCAGGGCGGCGGCCATGGCGGTCATAACGGGTTGCGCGACATCATCGCGCAGCTGGGCAATCAGAATACCTTTCACCGCCTGCGGCTCGGCATCGGCCACCCGGGCGTTGCCAGTATGGTCTCAAACTTTGTCCTGGGTCGTGCGCCTCGCGCCGAACAGGAAAAACTCGATGCCAGCATCGACTTTGCCCTCGGCGTGCTGCCGGATATCCTCGCCGGTGAATGGAACCGTGCGATGAAAAACCTGCACAGCCAGAAGGCCTGACACTTATCCGAGGGGAAACACCATGGGATTCAATTGCGGCATCGTCGGCCTGCCTAACGTCGGCAAGTCCACCCTATTCAACGCCCTGACCAAATCCGGTATCGCGGCCGAAAACTTCCCCTTCTGCACCATCGAGCCGAACAGCGGTATCGTGCCGATGCCGGATCCACGCCTGGACGCACTGGCAGCTATCGTCAACCCCAAGCGCATCCTGCCGACCACCATGGAATTCGTCGACATCGCAGGGCTGGTGGCGGGCGCGTCGAAAGGCGAAGGCCTGGGCAACAAGTTCCTGGCCAACATCCGCGAAACCGATGCCATTGCCCACGTGGTGCGCTGCTTCGAAGACGAGAACGTGATTCACGTTTCCAACAGCGTCGACCCGAAGCGCGACATCGAGATCATCGACCTGGAACTGATTTTCGCCGACCTCGACAGCTGCGAGAAGCAACTGCAGAAAGTCGCCCGCAACGCCAAGGGTGGCGACAAGGACGCCGTCGTCCAGAAAGGCCTTTTGGAGCAGCTGATTGCCCACTTCACCGAAGGCAAGCCTGCACGCAGCCTGATGAAGAACATGGGTACCGATGAGAAGCTGGTGATCAAGGGCTTCCATCTGCTGACCACCAAACCGGTCATGTACATCGCCAACGTCGCTGAAGACGGTTTCGAGAACAACCCGCACCTGGACGTGGTCAAGGCCATCGCCGAAGAAGAAGGTGCCATGGTCGTTCCGGTCTGCAACAAGATCGAAGCGGAAATCGCCGAGCTGGACGATGGCGAAGAAAAAGACATGTTCCTCGAGGCCCTGGGCCTGGAAGAGCCTGGCCTGAACCGCGTAATCCGCGCTGGCTACGAAATGCTCCACCTGCAGACCTATTTCACCGCCGGTGTCGAAGAAGTCCGCGCCTGGACCGTCCGCGTTGGCGCTACCGCGCCGCAAGCCGCCGGCGTTATCCACACCGACTTCGAAAAAGGTTTCATCCGTGCCGAAGTCATCGCCTACTCGGATTTCATCCAGTACAAAGGCGAAGCCGGCGCCAAGGAAGCTGGCAAATGGCGCCTGGAAGGCAAGGAATACATCGTCAAGGACGGCGACGTGATGCACTTCCGCTTCAACGTCTAAGCCGCCCTGCTGCACCGCTTCGACGCAGCGTTCAAAAAGCCCCGCTATCGCCCCGCGATGCGGGGCTTTTTTGCGTTAAGGCATTTCATTGCAATTTCAGAACCGTCCGACATCAATCCGTCGCCCGATCCCCTAGCCTGCGCTTGCTTGAACGGCAGTGACGTGTACCGTGGTGTCCGGCCAGCGCCACATGATAAAGGAAGCATCATGGCAAACCCCTACCGCGAACTTTTCTCCGCCCCGGGCGCCATCGGGTTAGTAATCACGAGCGCTATTGCCCGCCTGCCACAGGCAATGATCGGCATAGGCATCATCACCATGTTGGTTCAGCAGACAGGACTTTATTGGCTGGCAGGCGCGGTCGCCGGTACTTATACCCTGGTGACTGCGCTTATCGGTCCACACGTGTCGAAACTTGTCGACCGGCGAGGACAGCGCCAGGTTCTGCCCCCGTTGGCAGCCTTCAGTATCAGCATGCTGCTCGCGTTGATCGTTGCCGTGTACCTGAGCGCTCCCGCCACGCTGTTGTTTATTCTTGCGGCATTGGCGGGCACGATGCCAAGCATGCCCGCCATGATAAGGGCACGCTGGATGCAGCTTTTCCGTGGCAAGCCACTGCTACACACCGCCTTTTCCCTGGACACAGTGATAACTGAACTGGCCTTCGTTATCGGTCCACCGCTTGCCATCGGTTTGAGTGTCGGTTTTTTCCCTCAAGCCGGGCCGCTGGTCGCAGTCTTGTTGCAGGTGGTCGGCGTGGCGGCGTTTCTTATGCAGCGGCAGACAGAACCGAAGGTGGTCGTGAGCACAGGAAAGCGCGCGGGGTCGACCTTGCTGATTCCCGGCGTTCCAACCATTGTGCTGGCGCTATTGGCGATGGGTGTGATTGGCGGATCAGTCGATGTGGCGGTTGTCGCCTTCGCCAATGCACAAGGCTGGCCGGCATCTGCCAGTTTCATCTTGGCCGCCTATGCCCTCGGTTCACTGATCGCGGGCCTCACGTTTGGCGCTTCAAGACTGTCCATACCGATTGACCAGCAGTTTTTCATCGGGGCGCTGGTCATGGCAGTCACTGCTGCGTTGCCCATTTTTTCACCAGACGTCTACGTTCTTTCCGGGATGCTGTTCGTGGCAGGTATGGCGTTTGCACCAACGATGGTCGTCATCATGAATCTCGGTACGATGATTGTTCCGCCATCCAGGATCACTGAAGGATTTACGTGGATGTCGACCGGCGTCAGTATCGGCGTAGCGCTCGGTGGCGTATTGGCAGGCCTGGTCACCGACGCCTATGGCGCGCAGGCGGGGTTCGGTGTCGCGATTGTCGCGGGGCTGATCATGGTGCTGATTGTGCTCAACGGGCTGCGTACATTACGGGCCTCATCTGCAACCAATCACGAGATTACCTACCATTGATGTGCATTGCGGATCAGCAGTGAGCCACGACTGCGATCTGGTCCATCGCGTGGCAACGACTGCCTGCCACGCGACTTCGCATCTAGCCGTCAGGTTAATAGATGCCCCGGATCAACCTCTGGGGCCACCCCAATCAGCCCCACCTCCTGGTCGGGCGCAAAGACCATGTCGTCTTCGCTAAGGTTCTCCCGCCAGTCCCCAGCCAGCGCAATCTGGAACCAATGGCCTTGTGCGTCTGCTTCTGCATCCCTCAGATAAGTGCGGTCCAGATCCTGGTTGTAAACCATCTCCAGCGTCGTGCCCGTACCGTCTCCGAAGCCGGTATAGCCCAGGGTCGATACATCGATCCTGTCGTCAACCGTGAAGCCTTCGATCAGGTCGCTGAAGCTCTGGCTGTCAGTACGGTAGCTGTCCTCGGTGGAGAGGTAGCGGAACACATCGTCGTTTTGGTGGTTATCGGTCCAAAGCGAGATGTCCGCCCTGTCTCCACCGTTGAGGCGGTCGGCACCTGCGCCGCCTATGATGACATCAGCGCCAGCGCCGCCATTGATGAAGTCATTGCCGTCCAGGCCATAGATGACTTCCGACAGCGCAGAACCGGTAATCGTCTCTTTGCCAGACGAGCCTTCAATGGTCGGCGCGGTGAAGACCAGGTTGCTGCTGTCCAACTGCCCAACCAGGTTGCCATCCAAGACCAGTTCAAACCGTTGTCCAGAGGCATCCGCATCGTAGCTCTTGAGGTAGGTGCGAGTACCGTCTTCGCTGGCCGAGATTGCCAAGGTGCCGTCATGGCCGTTGCCAATGCCGGTGAAGCCCAGGGCAATCAGGTCAATCCGGTCCTGGGAAACGTCGAAGTCCTGGACTCGGTCGCTGTTGTTTTGCGTAGCGGTGCGGAAGCTGTCGCCCAATTCAGTAAAGCGCAAGATATCCGCGCCAGCGCCACCTTGCAGGACGTCGCGCCCGCCGTTGCCCTGGAGCACATCATCCCCCGCCAAACCGTGGATGATTTCAGCGGCATCGCTACCCAGCAGGATTTCCGCACCGGCGTATCCGTCCACATGGAGCTTGCCGTCCTGGCTGCCGAAGCTGGAATCCACACTGCCATCCGCGTTCAAGCGGATGACACTGAAATCCCCGCTGTTCGTGCCGGCGGCGAGAATCTTGCCATCGGCTTGTATCGTCAAAGCCACCGGCGTGCCAGCCTCGAAGGTCACCCTGCCATCAGCGCCAAAGCTGGAGTCAAACGAACCGTCGGCGTTGAGCCGTGCCACGGTCGTCAAGGTATCGCCGCCGCCATGGCCCATCACGATGATCTTGCCGTCAGCCTGCACGGTGACCACTGAGTCTTCGCCAAACCCCATGGCGGAGCTCAAGTGAAGGACTCCGTCATCACCGAAACGGGGGTCCAACTGACCGTCGGGGTTGAAGCGCTGCAGGGCGTAAGTCGGGTCACCGATGCCGGCGGCATTGTAGGCAGCCCCGACTACAACGCCTCCATCGGCCTGCACCGCCGTGGAGATACTTCCGTTGTAGAACTCGTCGGTGGGGATGCTGACGGTCAGAACGCCATCGTCGCCAAAGCCATCGACGTAAGTGCCGTCATTGTCGATCTTGGTCACTGACGCCTGGTCAAACCCGCGGGCGCTGACCTGAAATGTGCCGTCCGTGTTGGCCGTCAGGTCGATGTCCTTGAACTCATGGTTAATGTTGACTGTAACAGCGCCGTTTTGGCCAAAGGTTGTGTCACGCGTCCCGTCGCTGTTGAAACGCTCCACTCGTACGTCGGTATTGAGCGCTATGGCGACAAGCATCTTGCCATCGGGCTGCACCGCCGTCAGCTCGTAGCGCGACTCTGGGGCTGTCGTGGTCGGTATGATGTCGACGCCACCTTCATGGAAGCTGGTGTCCAGACTGCCATCGGCGTTGAGGCGGATCACGGAGTAGTTCTGTTCGTAGCCGTAGCTTTCCTCGCCTGGCGCCCCGGGGTATCCCCATGCCAGGTACTCGGTATAGCCGGCGACCAATACCTTGCCGTCCGGCTGGATAATGATGCTCTGGTTATCATCGAACTGGCCGGTGAGATCGACTTGGACAGTGCCCGGCCCAGTCCTCACGGTATGGGTACTTGCCATCGTGTTATCGGTAGTTGCCATGGGTTAATCCTTTAACAGGTTTGGATCCGTCACTTTAGTAGAGCAGTAAGGATTTGCACGCCTCACTATCGTTGAAGCGGACAGAGATCGACCAATGGTTTGTTATTGCCGCTTGGCTTCGCTATTGAACTAAGGAACATGCGCATCACCGCTTCTTTAGTTACGCAGCTCAGCTAACTTCTATTAAATATGTAACGTTACCGCCATGAAAAAGCCGCGATAATTCGCGGCTTTTTCATGGGTGCTAGTTGTCGGGCGTGTTCTAACGCCTGGCTAGAACAGGTACCCAATGTAGATCGCACCACCCCCGCCCGCCTGCAGGCCAGCGTTCATGCCAGCCATGACCAGCGCCCCCTTGGCCGATTTCGCCAACTGCCGGTTGACCGTGGTGGACGCAATCAACGAAGTGGCCGGGTTGGCACTCAAGGCCACCGACAACGCCAGCAACTTGGGATCGAGCCCGAACAACAGCGCCGTGGCTGAAGCGCCGACCACCAGGCCACCTGCCACCTCGGTGTACATGCACGGCCCGGTGATGTCATCGCTGGTCAGGTCGCGACTGGCCAAGGCATCGCTGACAAACACCTTGCCGAAGCTCGGAAAAGCCTCTGCCGCACCGGCTGCTCCGACGCTCTTGCCCTTGACCTGGATATTGATCTTGCCGAAACGCGGCAGCCGCGCGCCGAATCCAGCCCCCACCCCAACGCCGCCGTAGCGGTAGCTGACGTCCTCGCCTTGGGGGGAACGCAGGATGATCGAGCCGCCACTGCCCGCCACCATGACCACGGTCAGGCCGCCGCCGCTGGCGGTCTGGTACTGCCAGCGACTTTCGTTGACCGGCAGGGGAATGTTGAAGCTCATACGTTCAAAGTCCTTTATGTGAATGAACCGCACCGTGACCGCGATGGCGAATGGCTTTTGCCAGACCGGCGAAGGTAAACAACAGGCCAAGGCATCCCAGCAGCCCGGAAGGCCCCCACAGTGCCCCCGCATCATCGACGACAGCTGTGCCGGCCGGTTGCTCTGGCAAGTAATGCACGCGGACCGACTGGCCCTGTTGATAGCCGAAGATCAAGCCGCCTTGGGGATAAGAGATATTTTCGCCAGTGCCGGTGGTGAAGGCGATTTCAGGATGCGAACCGCCGGCATTCAAATGGCTGACAGAGCCATCGGCGGTCTGTGCGTGAGTCAGGAAGTCGCGTCGGTCCAGCGTGAGGTTGAGGGCAATGCCCAACAAGCCGATACCGATCAGGGCAAAAAGCACGCCCAGCAATAGTTTCCCGAGGTGTGACGGGGTGTCGTTGGCCATGACTGTCTCGGTATTCGTCCATGAAAAAGGGTGGGCAGGATAGCAAGAAGCTTCGCCGTGCCGCACCCTCAAGTGAAACTTATCCGTGCGTTTCCTGCCGCTACGCGGCGCTTCGGCCTGCCTTGACCTTGAAGCGTCCCAACACGCGCTGCATCAGCGAGGCTCGCGCAGAGAGATCCTTGGCGGCCACCGCACACTCTTGGGAGCTCGACTGGTTTTTCTGGGTCACCTCATCGATCTGCTCAAGCCCCAGGCTCGCCTGCTGCAAACCCGAGGCTTGCTCGCTGGAGGCTTGGTAGATCAGCGAAACCAGGCTGGAGACCGCATCGGTGCCACTGACGATGTTCTTCAGCGACTCAGCGGTCCGGCCGGCAATGACCATGCCGCGCTGGGTCTTGCTGGAGGAGTCGGCGATCAGTGCGGCCGTCTGCTGGGCGGCCTCGGCGCTGCGCGCGGCCAGGCTGCGCACTTCGTCGGCCACCACGGCAAAACCACGCCCAAGCTCGCCCGCCCGGGCCGCTTCGATGGCCGCGTTCAAGGCCAGCAGGTTGGTTTGCGCGGCGATGTTATCGATGGTGGTAATGATCGCCGTGATGTCCTTGCCGGAATTATCGATTTCGGCCATTGCGGCTATCAGTTCGCTCATCAGTTTGTCGCTCTCCCCCGCATCGGCGCGTGAAGCCTGGGATTGCTCATCGGCTTTCTTGGCGTTGGCGGCATTGTCCCGGGTCTGGGCGGCCATTTGCGTCATCACTGCGCTGATTTCGGTGATGGACGAAGCCGAATTGGACGCGCCGTCAGACAGCGACTGGCTCAGATCTGTCACTTGTGCGGAGCTGCCGGTGATCTGCGTGGCGCTGGCCTGGACCTCGGAAATCAGTTGGTTCAGATTGCTGACCATCTTTTCCAAGGACTTGCCGAGAGTGTCGTGGGGCGAAGACAAGCGGACCTCCAGGTCCAGGTCGCCTTCGGAAATACGCTCGGCCACCCTCACCTGCCGCTGCAGGCTTTCAGACATGTCGTTGAGGGCCACGGACAACTGCCCGACTTCATCTTCGGACTTCTGCACCAAGCGCCGGGAAAAATCCCCCAGGCTGATGTTGGCAGCCAAGGCTGCGGCTTCGCGGATCGGCCCGACGATTTTTGCGGCAGCGAACCACAGGGCGGCCAAGGCCAATAGGGAGATGACGATTCCTACCGACACCTGCCAGATGCTGTTGTCGAGGCTGCGCGCCTGCAGCTCTTGCTCCAAGGCGATGGCCTGGCTCATGACCACGGCCTTGGGCAGGCGAATCAACACAGCCCAGGGTTTGCCGGTACGGCCAAGGCTAATGGGCATCAGTACTTCGATATCCTGCGTTTGCGGATTGAGCACCCCATCGCCGCGACCGCCCTGGATGTCGCCGAGCACTTTTTCCCAGGATTCAGGCAACACGGCCTTGATGGGTTGACCAATCAGGTCGGTGCGCCGGCTGTCCGCGACCACCAGCCCTTGGTTGCTGAGGATCGAAACCGTGCCTTTACCGCCATAGAGATCGGCGGACATCTGCTCGCTTAGCTTCTGGATAAAGGCGATATCGAAGTCGGCCCCGACCACGCCGTAGAACTTGCCGTTGGCGACAATCGGCACCGACAAGGTGGTCAGCCAGACGTTTTTGCCCTGGACCACATAAGGAATGGGATCGAGCACGCTTTCCTTCAGGGTGTCGCGTGGTCCACTGTACCAACCGCCCTTGGGCACGCCATTGGGATGCCGGTCCGCCGAGTCATATTCCACTAACGGCTGCACCGCGACATGCCCATCCGCGCTGCGCGTCCAGTAAGGCGTGAAACGACCCGTCTGGGGATTATTGCCGTCTTGAGCATTGCGAAACGCGAGATCTTGCCCGTCCAGCGCATTCGGCTCCCAGCAGGAATAAGTGCCGTTGAAGTCGGGATTGTCCTTGAGGACGCCGAACAACACGCTGTTGATCTGCTCACGTCCCAGTGCCAACGGACTTTGCGCGGCCTTGCTGGCGGCAAAGGTATTGGCCATGGTGCGGGCCGCATCCAGTGCATTCTGCAGCTTGGCCTGGATGGCGTTGGCACGGGACTCGGCCAGGTTCTGGATTTCCCGGATCGTCGATTTTTCAACCAGCGCCGAGACTTCTCCGGCCACGTATTGCTCATTGGCCCTAGCGGTAAAGAGCCCGTAGACCACCAGGCTGATGGATGAAACAAACAGGCAAATGCCTGCCGTGACACAAATGCGTGCCTGCAATGACTTGAACTTCATATCATCCCCTGCCTGATTCTTGTTTATTGCCAACGTTAAAGACGACGGTGTTTAACTCATGCACGACGCGGCGAATAACAATCGATCACGGCTATTTACGCTGGCCACAAGACACTCGCCTTGAAGGATTCAGCGATACAGCTGCTTATTGATATTTGAAGCATGGCAGGTTGGCGTAATCCCTCTATCTGCCTGAAAAGCAGTAAAGGTGTCCAAATCAAGAACCAGGGGCCTTATGTGCCAAGACAATAAGGGTGATCGCTGGAAAGAATACGAAACGTGCTAGTCCAGTAACCACAGGGTTACCCTTGAGTAATGCCGCAGAATCCATTCAGACCAAGAACCACAACCGCAAATTAACACGGTCGACTTTTATACAAAATCGAACTTAGGCGTTATACAAAATAGTACTTTGGTCGTGATTTCAGCGGGCGCATCAAATAGTGATTATCTATCCGGTCATGAACCTGTGGCGAGAGAACTGGCTCCCATCTGCTGGCGAAGCTGCCCCAGGCATCTATGGGCTGAGGCAAGGAACCTGGGCCTGCTTCGCAGTTCAGCGGGAGCAAGCTCCTCGCCACGATGATTTTGGCTAACAGCATCACGCCCGAATCAGGCTTTTTTGGTCCTGGGCAGGAAAATCGCCAACACCCCAAACAGCGGCAAGAACGAGCACAACCAATACACGTACTCGATGCCACGGATGTCCGCCAAATGCCCCAGCAACGCGGCGCCGATGCCGCCGAAGCCGAACATCAGGCCGAAGAACACCCCGGCGATCATCCCGACATTGCCTGGCACCAGTTCCTGGGCATATACCACGATGGCGGAGAACGCCGAGGCCAGGATGAAGCCGATCACCACGCTGAGGATGCTGGTCCACAGCAGATCAACGTGAGGCAGGATCAGGGTGAACGGCGCCACGCCTAGGATCGAGAACCAGATCACCGCCTTGCGCCCGATCCTGTCACCGATAGGGCCGCCGAAGAACGTGCCCGCCGCCACCGCGCCGAGAAACAGGAACAGGTGCAACTGCGAGGAAGCCACCGACAGGTCGAATTTCTCGATCAGGTAGAAGGTGAAGTAGCTGGTGAAACTGGCCATGTAGAAATACTTGGAAAACACCAACAGCCCCAGCACCACCAGCGCACTGGTCACTCGTCCCTTGGACAGGCCGTGGGTGGCCGCCTGGCCTTGCTTGAGCTTGAACAGGTTCAGGTGATTGGCGTACCAGCGGCTGATGCGGTACAGCACGAACAGCGCAAACAGGGCGAACAACCCGAACCAAGCGACGTTGCCTTGTCCGTAGGGAATGATGATCGCCGCCGCCAGCAGCGGGCCGAAGGCCGAGCCGGCATTGCCGCCGACCTGGAACGTCGATTGCGCCAGCCCGTAGCGACCGCCCGAGGCCAGTCGCGCCACCCGTGACGCTTCCGGGTGGAAGGTCGACGAGCCGATACCGATCAAAGCAGCCGCCACCAGAATCAGGGCAAAACTGCCGACCATGGACATCATCACGATGCCGATCAGCGTGCACACCGTCCCGGCCGGCAGCAACCAGGGCTTGGGGTGTCGGTCAGTGTGATAGCCGACCCAGGGTTGCAGCAGGGATGCCGTCAACTGGAAGGTCAGCGTGATCAGCCCGACCTGGGTAAAGGTCAGGCCATAACTGTCCTTGAGCATCGGATAGATCGAAGGCAACACTGCCTGGATCAAGTCGTTGATCAAATGCGCCAGGGCCACGGCACCAATAATGCGCATGACCAAAGGACTGCTTTGCGATGTGGCAGGTATGGACGGCGCGTCGACCTGGGTATTGCTGATAGCCATTGAAGTTTTCCATGCGACAAAGGGTGCACGCGGGCAGGTGCGCCAATGTGCCATTTTTCAGTGCGCCAAGGCTATCCCCTTAGCTTGCTATCGACCGTGAAAGTTGTCGGAAACCAAGGTGATAGCGCAACGCCATGGTCTGAATCTTGCCTTGTAAACCACCTACAACGCGGCCTCTTACAAAGGGGACCGAGAATGGGAAGTTTCGCTACAGAGCTGGCCTACAGAGCCGATTTGGACAGAACTTTCGAGGCCTTTTAAAAGGGCACCTGTGTCGGCACTTGTGTAGATACGCACAAAAACAGTGCAAAGGTGTTCAGGGGAGTATGGGCATGCAGGCTTTTTTATCACCGGGCATCAGATTGTTGGGACGTTTCGGCTTCGCCCGTAAATTCCAGCTACTGTTCCTGCTTTTCATCCTGCCGCTCATGGGCAGCCTGTGGCTGATCGGCCAAGACTATCGGGACAAACTCAGCCTGGTTTCAGGAGAACGCGCCGGGGTCCGCCAATTGCTGGCCCTGGATAACCTGGACAACCTGCTCACCGCCCAGCGCAACCGTGCCGCACGCTGGCGCGCCACGGAAACCAATCGCCAACCGACCCCCGCGACCATTGCTGCAATGGCAGCGTTCGACGCTGTACAACCGGCGCTCAACCAGGCGGCCATTGACCTGGGCAGCACCTTGCAAGCCGAAGGCGCCCAAGCCGATACACTCGCCCGCTATCAAGCCTTGCAAACCAGCCTCAATGGCCTGGATTCCAAAAGCCTGGGCAGCGTCGGCTGGTGGCCGGATGGCTACGACCGCTTCACCGCCGCACTCAGTGCCCTGCAAGCCTTGCGCGAGCAGATGGTCATGGACAACCGCCTGACGCTCGCCTCTTGGCTGGAGACTTATCTACTGACACAGATTTCGACCCAGCAAACGCCGGACCTGATCGAACGGGTCGGTCGCCTGGCCAGCGTCGGCCAGGCCTCCGTGGTGTCGGGCCAGTTCACCTTGCAGAGTCGCCTGCAACTGCGCGACCTGCGCAGCCGGATCGGCGACGCGCGCGATCAACTGATCAAGACCGGTGCGCTGCTGGAAACACGCCTGCCCAGCGAGCTGCAAGCCTGGGCCGGACAGTTCCGGGGCAGCCTCCAGCATCTGGATGCCGGCCTGAAAGTACTCGATGATGGCGTCTTCGGTGGCTCGATCAGTCTCAAGCCGGAGGACTTCGAGAAACACATGGATGCCCTGCTGGGCGACCTGGCAACCTTGCGTCAGCAGTCGCTGGTGGCACTGGATACCCGACTGGACTACTACCACGGCTCAGCCGTCCGCCAGTTCACCCTGGTGGCGACGGTGCTTGGCTGCCTGTTGCTCGCCGCGCTCTACCTGTTTATCTGCCTGCAAGCGTCGATCCGGCGCAGCGCCAGCGGTATCACCCTGTTGGCCGAAGCCCTGCGTGACGGCAATCTCAGCCTGCAAGTACCGGTGCAGGGGCGCGATGAACTCGCCGCTATCAGCACCGCGCTGAACGTCGCTGTGGTGCAACTGCGCAACAGCCTGCTGGGGGTGGATCACGAAACGCTGCAACTGAGCAATGCCGTACGCACCCTGAATACACACTCCAGCGGCGCCCTGAGCGAAGTCGAGGCCCAGCAGATGCAGATCAGCCAGATTGCCGCCGCCGCGACGCAACTGGCAGCGACCTCCCAAGGTGTCGCGAAAAGTTGTGAGCAAGCCTCCGACAGCGCCCAGCAGACCCGGCGCATCGCCACCGACAGCAGCCGTGACAGCCAGCGCACCACGGCCAGCATCCAGCAGCTCAACCAGCGACTCAACGAGACCGCCGCCGCGCTCGGTCGGGTCAGCGAACAAGGGCAGCAGATTCAACTGGTGGTCGACACCATCCGTGGCGTGGCCGAGCAAACCAACCTGCTGGCCCTCAACGCCGCCATCGAAGCGGCCCGTGCCGGTGAACAAGGCCGTGGTTTCGCGGTGGTGGCCGATGAGGTGCGCAGCCTGTCGCAACGCACCCAGTCCTCCACGCAACAGATTGCCGGCACCGTTGATAGCTTGCGCGCCACCGTCAACGAAGCAGTCAGCCTGATGGAAGCCGCCTGCGGCCAGGCCCAGGCCGATGCGCAATCGGTCACCGGGCTTGGCGAGCGGCTGGGAGAAATCGCCAGCGCCGTGCAAAGCGTCACCGATACCCTGGCGCAAATCGCCACGGCAGTGGACGAACAGGCCAGCACCGCCGACGAGGTCAGCGGCAACATCCAGCAGGTCGACCAAGCGGCAGTGCGCTTGCTCGAAGGCGCCCGCGCCGTGAATCTGGCGGCCGACACCCTGAGCCAGGGAAGCCAGGCATTGAGTGCCAACACGGGAAGATTTCAACTCGGCTGAAAGAGTTTTGTGGTGAGGATTGTTAAGCGGTTGAAAGCGCAGAGAAATATTTCAGATTTACGCTTGACACATCTACGTTACCAGCGAATAATGCGCGCCACTTGGCTACATAGCTCAGTTGGTTAGAGCATAGCATTCATAATGCTGGGGTCCGGGGTTCAAGTCCCTGTGTAGCCACCAAGTACTAAAAACGGCTTATCGAAAGATAAGCCGTTTTTTTATGCCTCGAGAAAAGTAACTGCCCGCCCGGGCCCTTTGATTCACTGTGCTGATTTGCACCGCTCGCCTCGCATCGCTACAGTCGGCCTCTATACCCCTGGCCCACGGATGGAGCGACACGTGCCTACATATCTGAAACCAAACCTGCATCGCCTGTCAGCCATTTCGCTGCTGGCTGTCGCCCTGGCTCTTGTGGCCTGTAAGGCCCCGCCCGCCTCCACCACCACTGCATTACCAGCCCCACCGGAAAATACCTCCGGCTACCGCACCGACTTGCAGACCCGTCATGCCAGCAAACATATGGCTGCCGCGGCCAATCCGTTGGCGGCCGAGGCCGGGCGGGAGATGTTGCGGCGTGGCGGCTCGGCCATCGACGCGGCAATTGCAATGCAGGCGGTGCTGACCCTGGTGGAGCCACAGTCTTCCGGCATCGGCGGCGGCGCGTTCATCGTCCTATGGGATGGCGAGGCGGTGCGCACTTATGACGGCCGCGAAACCGCACCGGCCGGCGCCACCGAGAGACTTTTCCTGCAAGCCGACGGCAAACCCATGCCATTTACTGCCGCACAGATTGGCGGCCGCTCTGTAGGCACGCCCGGCGTATTGCGTGCATTGGAGCTGGCCCACCGCAAGCACGGTCGCCTGAAATGGGCGACGCTGTTCGAACCGGCCATCGCCTTGGCGGAACAAGGCTTCGCCATCTCGCCCCGCCTGCATTCACTGATCGCGAGCGACCCGTCCCTCCCAGGCGCGCCAGACATGGCCACGTATTTCCTGAACGCTGATGGCAGCCCGAAAGCCGTTGGCACGACGCTGAAAAATCCGGCCTTGGCCGGTGTGCTCAAGCGCATCGCCGCTGAGGGCCCTGATGCACTATACAAAGGGCCCGTGGCCGAGGAAATCGTCGCCAAGGTGCAGGGCCACACCAATGCCGGCAGCCTTTCATTGAACGACCTCAAGGGTTATGCCGCTCGGGAGCGTGCACCGTTGTGCACCGATTACAAGCGCTGGCAAGTCTGCGGCATGGCACCTCCCTCTTCGGGCGGGATCGCCGTGGCGCAGATCCTCGGCACCTTGCAGGCCTTGGAACAGCGCGACAGCCGCCTGGCCCTCGCCCCGTTGCTACCGCGCAAGACCGATAAGCCGGCGGGCATCGAACCTGCGCCTGAAGCGGCGCACCTGATCGCCGAAGCAGAACGCCTGGCTTACGCCGACCGCGCCCAATACGTCGCGGACTCGGACTTTGTCCCTGTGCCGGTCAAGGGCTTGGTCGATTCTGGTTATCTGGCCAGCCGCGCCAGCCTGATCGGCCCGCGCAGCATGGGCGTTGCCAAGCCCGGAACGCCACCTGGTATCCAGGTCGCCTACGCGCCGGACCGATCACCGCTGCGCATTTCCACCTCGCAAGTGGTGGCGGTGGATGACCAGGGTGGCGCCGTGTCCATGACCACCACAGTGGAGTCGGCATTTGGCTCGCACCTGATGGTCCAGGGATTCATGCTCAACAATCAGATGACCGATTTCTCGTTCATCCCCGAAGAGAACGGACAGAAAGTCGCCAACCGCGTCGAACCCGGTAAACGCCCCCGTTCGTCCATGGCCCCGACGCTGATCTTCGATCGCAAGACAGGCGAGTTGCTAGCCGCTGTCGGCTCACCAGGGGGCTCACAAATCATCGAGTACGTCGCCAAGTCAGTGATCGGCCTACTCGATTGGAACCTCGACCCGCAAGCCGCCATCAACCTTCCAAACTTCGGCAGCCGCAACGGCCCCACCGAACTGGAACAGGGGCAATTCAGCCCGGCGCTGATCCAGGCGTTGAAGGAAAAAGGTCATGCGGTGAGCGAGATCGATATGAACAGCGGCACCCAGGCCATCGTCCGGGTGCGTGATGCGCAAGGGAAAGCGTCACTGGCTGGTGGCGCGGACCCGCGGCGCGAAGGTCAGGCGCTAGGTGATTGATCGAGTTCACTCTGCGGTTGGTAAACCAGCAGATCGGCGGGCTGGCATTGCAAGTAGTTACAAATGGCTTCGAGGGTCGCCAAGCGTATGCCCTTGACCTTTCCTTGCTTGAGCAGGGAAAGGTTGGCTTCGGTGATGCCTATGGCGGCGGCGAGGTCCTTGGATTTGACCTTGCGCGTCGCCAGCATCACGTCGAGTTGAATCACGATAGGCATGGGTGTCTCAAATGAAAGTTCGGTTTTCTGAATCGACTTCACTGGCCTGGGTCAGGATCCGGGCAATGATCGCGATACAGGCGGCAAGAAACAATGCGACAAAGGACGGGGCGGTGATGCTCAGCGTCAGCAATCGCTGGCCGATTGGTGCGTTGATGGTCATCAATAGGCTGAGAAACGGCTCACATAGGAAATCCAGCAATACCCACAACGCGACCGCACGGCCGACCTTACCTAAATAAGCCGCCGCTTCGCTGGAAAAATATTGGCCCTGGGCATACCGCTTGAACAGCTGCCGCAAGTTGGCCAACCCGGCCGCTAGCGCCAGCAAAGGGATGCTCGACAGCAGGATGCCGCCGAGAGACTGCCAGCCAGTCAAGTTCATCGCCTCTCCAGACAAACTCGACAGTTGCCGGTCGGTCAGGGCGAACCCCAAACCGTATTCTGCCGTAACGTCAGGAAAGAACCAGGCGGCGGCATTGACCGTCATCATCGTAACAATGAAAACAAGCGTGATGGCAGCCATGCGTTGGCTGTACAAGGCGAGGCGATTCGTACGCATGTGGGGCTCCAGCAGAATGAAAGGAGCCCGAAACATAGCCATTACATTATCGCAGGACAATAATTAATGTGTAAAAAACAATAATAGAAGACGCTTAGCTCGACAGCTGATTGGCAAACTGACTCACCGCATCGACCACTTTCTTCGCCCCGTCCTGAATCTCGACGATGACTGTACCCGCCTCGGCAGCCAGGGCCAGGCCTTGTTCGGCCTGGTGTTGGCCGTCGGTCATCAGGGCGACGGCGTTGCGGGCCATGTCCTGGTTCTGGCGAACCACGCCGACAATTTCGTCGGTCGCCTGGCTGGTGCGCGATGCCAGTTGCCGCACTTCGTCGGCCACCACGGCAAAGCCACGGCCCTGTTCGCCGGCGCGAGCGGCTTCGATCGCGGCGTTGAGCGCCAGCAGGTTGGTTTGTTCGGCGATGCCGCTGATGGTCTTGACGATGGTGCCGATTACCAGGGATTGCTCATTCAACGCCTCGATGCCTTGGCCGGCGGTCTGCATGTGCCGGGCGAGATCACGCATCACATCCACCGCCTGGGTCACCACCGTGGTGCCGCGCTGTGCGCTGTTATCGGTTTGCAGGGAGGTGCTGTAGGCAATGTTGGCTGCTTGTGCAACAGCTTTTTCCTGGTTGACCTGATCGGTGATGTTAGTGGCGAACTTGACCACCTTATAGAGCCGATTATTGGCATCGACCACGGGGTTATAGGACGCTTCCAGCCAAACCTCACGGCCATTGCTGTCCAGGCGCTTGAAGCGACCCGCGACGAATTCGCCACTGTTCAGCCGTTTCCAGAACTGCTGGTAGGCCGGGCTGTTGTACTCTTCAGCTTCACAGAATGTGCGGTGGTGCTTGCCCTTGATCTGCGCCAGGCTGTAACCCATGGCCTGGAGGAAGCGGTCATTGGCCGTCAGCACGTGACCGCTCAAGTCGAACTCGATCACTGCCGTTGAACGCACCAACGCGCCGATGAGGTTTTCATGCTCGCGAGAGGCCTCGATGGTGCGGGTCAGGTCATTGGAGTACATCGAAAAGTAGCGGATCCGCCCGTCAGCGTTCCGTACCGGCTGAAGGATTGAGCGTAGCCAGGCTTCCTGGCCATTGCCTCGCAACAGCCGCACGGCACCGGAAAAATGCTCGCCACGGCTGATCGCCGACTTGAAACGAATCTGGAATTCGTTGGTTTTCAAGTAGCCAGGAACAAACTCTTCCAAGGTCCGACCGATCAGGTCCTGGCTCTTGTAGTGCATAGTGTCCAGGAAATTCTGGTTGACCGTTTGTATCCGCCCCTCGGCATCCAGCGTAACGGCCAGCATCTCGCGGTCCAGGCTTTCTTTTACTTGCATGAGGCTGGACAGTTCTTGGCGAAGAGCCGACAGCTCCTGCTTCAAGCGGTTGTTGAACATGGGGCATGCTCCGAAGGCAGGAGAGAAATGTGGCGTGTCTCTTAGCCATCGGCCCGGCGATTTTTTTCTAAAGAGCATGGCGGGCCGAACCTGAAAAATAATCGGCGACATCCTCGAACCCTGATCAACCTGCCATGGTCAGTGGTTTGACCTATTGTTGGCACTGGGCCACCGAAGCCATGCCGCCACGAATACCCATAACCATAAAAACGAGGTAATTGCCGTGACCACCGACATAGAAGATAGCCGTTCCGCTCGCTTCGCCTTGCGCTGCTCCAGTTTCGCCGAGCGCTGGTTCCCCGATTCCTGGGTTTTCGCCGCACTGGCAGTGCTGGTCGTCGCGCTGGCGACGCAATTGATCGGCGCCACGCCCACGGCCGCCGCCATGGCATTCGGCGACGGTTTCTGGAGCCTGATCCCGTTCACCATGCAAATGGCCTTCGTGGTG
Organism: Pseudomonas sp. Q12-87; assembly: GCF_001269755.1. NCBI lineage: Bacteria > Pseudomonadati > Pseudomonadota > Gammaproteobacteria > Pseudomonadales > Pseudomonadaceae > Pseudomonas > Pseudomonas sp. Q12-87. The sequence continues at coordinate 205,787 of NZ_LHVI01000029.1, forward strand.
ATCGGCGGATACGTGGTCGCCAGCTCGCCACCGGCCGTCAGGTTGATCGATCGTCTGGCACGCATTCCCAAGAACGGCCGCTCCGCGGTGGCCTGGGTGGCGTTGATTTCCATGGTCGCATCACTGCTCAATTGGGGCCTGTCGCTGGTGTTCGGCGGCTTGCTGGTACGCGCCCTCGCCCGGCGTACCGATCTGAAGATGGACTATCGCGCCGCCGGTGCCGCCGCCTATCTGGGCCTCGGCGCGGTGTGGGCCCTGGGGCTGTCCTCGTCAGCGGCGCAATTGCAGGCCAACCCGGCGAGCCTGCCGCCTTCGATCCTGTCGATCACCGGCGTCATTCCTTTCACCCAGACCATTTTCCTCTGGCAGTCCGGGGTGATGTTACTGGCGCTGATCGTGATCTCGTTGATTGTCGCCTATGCCACCGCCCCTGGGCCGAACAGCGCCCGCGATGCCGCCGCCTGCGGCATCGACCCGAGTTTCAGCATGCCGGCGTTGCAGCCACGCACCCGTCCTGGGGAATGGCTGGAGCACAGCCCGCTGCTGACCATCGCCCTGGTGCTGTTGGCAGCCGGCTGGCTGTTCCATGAGTTTTCGACGAAACCCGCGATCAGCGCCATCTCCGGGCTCAACACGTACAATTTGCTGTTCCTGATGCTCGGTGCATTGTTGCACTGGCGCCCGCGTAGTTTCCTCGACGCCGTCGCCCGGGCGGTGCCGACCACCACCGGCGTCCTGATCCAGTTTCCGCTGTACGGCTCGATCGCCGCCCTGCTGACCACCGTGAAGGGCAGCGACGCCCAGACACTGGCCCACCACATCTCGACCTTTTTCGTACAGATCGCCTCCCACGACACCTACGCGTTGTTGATGGGCGTCTATTCGGCGGTACTGGGCTTCTTCATTCCCTCGGGCGGTGGCAAATGGATTATCGAGGCGCCCTATGTCATGCAGGTGGCCAATGACCTGAACTATCACCTGGGCTGGGCCGTGCAGATCTACAACGCCGCCGAAGCGCTGCCGAACCTCATCAACCCGTTCTACATGCTCCCGTTGCTGGGTGTGCTGGGGCTGAAGGCCAGGGATCTGATCGGGTTTTCCTTCGTACAGTTGCTGGTCCACACGCCGCTGGTGCTGTTGCTGCTGTGGGCGCTGGGGACGACATTGAGTTATTTGCCGCCAGTGATGCCATAAAGCCATAAACAGGGCCGATATTTTCATCGGCCCACTTCTTCTTCGCCTCGGTCTGTTTCAGTATGGAGACACCCTGTTTCAAGGGGTCCACACGCTGAAAAGGATCTGAGCATGTCCAGACTTGCCGTATTTTCACTTGCCGCCCTGGCCTTCAGTGCCGCCGCCAACGCCGCCGACATCGACGTGCAACTTGGCAGCACTGAACGCGTCACCCGCCTCTTCGCTTTCCCCAACAACTGCAACGTCATTTGCTTTCGCAACTGGACCCTGGAACAGACTGTCGAGCATTACCTGACCCAAAGCGTCCAGCGCGACGGCTACAGCGCGGCCAAGGTCAGCGTCAAAAACAAAAAAGGCGTTATTCATGCCCACTTCAGCGGCGTGCCCAAGAGCTACGGCCAACCGCTGACCGCGCTGCTCAATGCTGGGGATTTGGCGTACAACGGGGCCAGCAAGCTCAACAGCGACAAGAAATGGTCCTATAACTGGTATTTGTTCCTGCCGCTGGGCATGGCGTTGGAAAACCGCAAGAGCGTCGAACTGCTGCACTTCCCGCCGGATTACTCCCTGACCCAGGCTCAGGATTATCTGGAATCGGCTACCACTGACCGCTGGGCCACGCTGCTGACCATCAACGGCATTGCCGCTGACCAGACGCCGGCCTACCAGACCATCATCGACATCGCACCTATCGCGGCGCCGTCCAATGCTGGCCAGACGCTGGAGGGGCTCTACGGCTACTTCAACGATTACCAGACCACCATGGTCAAGCAAGTCACCCAGGGCACCAGCGGGACCGCGCTACCGATGGTGGCCTTCGGCGCCCCAGTGCGCAATTGGATCAAGACCCAGTACGGCCAGACCGTGGGCGTGCTCGGCCTGGCGACCATCACGCCGACACCAGGGGTCAAGGTGCCGGTGCTGGGCTCCAACCACCCGAGCTATATCTGGTACGCCGCGGACAAGGAAAACTACGACGGTGACGAAGCCAAGGCGGATGCCGCAGGCCTGAAAGTCATGGGCCAGGACCTCAGCGCTGCGTGCTGGCAAGCGGGCATGGGCAGCAAGCCCGGCACCGATCCGACCACGTTGTTGAACCAGTGCACGCAGACCTGGCAGGTCACGCAGAAGGAGAAAACCTGCGAGCTGTTCTACACCTCGGTTCGCAAGCTGACGCCAGAGGAAGCGACCAAGACATGCGAGACACCCGCGATCAAGTCGCAGCTGCCGCAATTGAAAGTGCCGATGCCGTTACCGGCTGAAGCGGTGTAAACCGACGGGTGCCTCACCGCGCCAGCCGGTGCTGATGCGAGGAGGCACCCATCGATTCGCGGTTTCATTTCAGATGGGAAAAGCCGTCGCCCTGGATAAATGTCATCGCGCCTGGCTACTTGGACTCAGGGCGCGCCGACCGGACGCAGCCGATACTGCGGCGGCAGCTGTTCAAAACCGCTGATCGTGGTGTCCAGGCTTTTCCAGCGTCCGTCCTTGATGCCGTAGATGCAGCCATGGATCGACAGTTTCTGGCCGCGATGCCAGGCATTCTGGACGATGCTGGTATGGCCGACGTTCGCCACCTGCTGGATCACGTTGAGTTCGCACAAGCGATCCACACGTTCCTCTTCGGTCGGCAACTGGCCCAATGCCTCGCGATGCTCGTAGTACAGGTCGCGAATGGAGCGCAACCAGCCGTCGATCAGGCCCAGTTGGCGGTCTTGCATCGAGGCGCGCACACCGCCACAGCCGTAGTGACCGGTGACCAGGATGTGTTTGACCTTGAGCACGTCCACGGCGTACTGGATCACCGAGAGGCAGTTGAGGTCGGTGTGCAGCACCACGTTGGCTACGTTGCGGTGCACAAACAGATCGCCCGGCAGCATACCGACGATCTCGTTGGCCGGCACCCGCGCATCGGAACAACCGATCCACAAGTATTCCGGGGTTTGCTGACGAGCCAGCTTGGCGAAGAAGTCAGGATCCTCCTGCTTGATCGCATCGGCCCAGCGCGCGTTGTTATCAATCAGATCTTGTAATTCGTTCATGCTGTCCAGCCTCGATAGAGAGTGCGCAACTGTGACAGACGACCCTCCGTCCAGGTCACGTCGACAATGCATTGGAATTCCTGGCTGCCCTGCCGGTCGACAACAGTAAGGCCCACAGTATGAGGAATTGCCATGAATGATTCACGACGTCCTTTCGATGCGGCGCAACCGGAACCCATCGACGACAACGAAGACCGCATGGGCTCGATGCACGAACTGGAATTCGACGAGGACCAGCCCAGCGCGAAAATCGGCGACGAGTTGCCGGAAGACGAACGGGAAAAACTGATGCCGGGTGAACGGGTCCGCGAAGCAGGCATGACCGGCGCGTCCACGGATGATCATCAGCCGACCGACGACGACCTGAGCCCCGAAACCCTGATCCGCGACGACGGCGCCCGCGACGCCCACGAAGCCGGCGAGGACGAACAGGCCGACTGGGACCTGAGCGTGGTAGGTGAAAATGATATCGGCGGCGGCGACGGGCTGGATGAGGCGGAAATGGCGGACATCGATCCGCTGGATGGCAAGCGTTGATCGGAGCAGCTCAGGCACTGCTTAGCGGCTGAACGCGAAGGTCACGTACGCCACAGATCCCCTGTGGGAGCGAGCTTGCTCGCGAAGGCGGCGGTACGTTCAACATCGATGCAAGCTGAACCAACGCTTTCGCGAGCAAGCTCGCTCCCACATTGGATCTGCTGTGGATAGGAAGTTGTGTTGCTGGCTCGCAGCCGCCTCAATCAACGAGGGTGCAGGCCATGACCACCGCGTCCTCACGCCCACCGACCGCCGGGTAATAATCCCGGCGCCGGCCGATCTCGTTGAAGCCATAGCGCTCGTACAGCCGGAACGCCGTGCGATTGCTGTCGCGCACTTCCAGGAAGCACTCCCGGGCCTCAGCCTTATAGGCGATGGACATGAGGTGCTCCAGCAGGCACAAGCCCAGGCCACGGCCTTGGTTTTCCGGCTTGACGGTGATGTTGAGCAGGTGGGCTTCATCCAGGATGATCTGCACCACACCGTGGCCCACTTGCTGCTGGCCTTCGAACATCAGCCAGATCTGATACTTGCCCAACCCATCGAGAAATATGCCTCGCGTCCACGGATGGCTGTAGGCCGCGTATTCGATTTTCAGCACAGCGTCGAGGTCCGCCTCGGTCATCGGGCGGAACGATACAGCGTCACTCATTCGATTCTTTCCAGCGCGCCATCAGCCGGCGCATGGCTTGCCAGACCTCAGCCTTGCGCTGTGGCGTTTCCATTAACAGTTCCAGCCCGGGCAACGCCCAGGCCGAGCCCAGGCCTTCGACCTGCAATTCGCGATTGAACGCTTCGGCATCCGCCTCGCCGGCAAACTTCACCGCCGGCAGGCCGATCAGCCAGAGGCATACACACGGCTCATCTTCGAGCCGCGCCGAGACAAAACCCTGGACGAAATCCCGTGCTGCTTCCGGTCCCTGGTCCATGGTCCCGCGGGACAACAGCGGCCAGCGCACCGGTTCGCCAATGATCTGTGGCGCATCGGGCAAGCCGGCGGCGCGGAGCATGTCCTTGAGCAGCAGGTATGCCGGATCGCGGCTCTGGAAGGGTTCGCCCGTGGGCAGCTCGACGAGTAACAGGCAACGCCCCGCCCGCAGCAACTGAAGGGCGAAGCGCGGCGGTGCGACGTAGGGTGCCTTGGCTGGGGCCGGGGTGTCATCGACCGCCTCAACCGGCTTGGCGTTGGTGCGGGTCGAGGCCAGGCTCGGACGCGGTACCTCGATTTTCGGCCGTTCGACGGCAGGTGCCACTGGCTCGGCAACCGTCTTGGCCTCAGGCGCGATCACGACCGGCGCGATGTACTCGGGCTCGGGCGCTTCCAGCAGCTCGGGCCGCGACGGGGCGGCGAACGGCAATTCGGTGCGCGGCAGCCAATTGACCACCTGCATGGCGGTCAGATAGGCGCGGCGACGGGACTCGATAAGCAAGGGTCGGCCACTTGTGGATGACGGAAAGTGGTGGGGATTCTACCGCCCTTCGACGCAGATCGCTTCCCTGTTGCATCAATAGTTGCTCGATCCGAACGACAGTCCGTCTCAGGGGTGAATCGCAACCGGCCCGATGCAGTACAATCGCCGCTTTTAATTGCCAACCCGACGGCCATTGCGATGATCGAACCCAAGCGCGTCTTGCGCGCCCTCGCTGAACACTGGGCATTGCTGGAACCTTTGTGCGAGCACTTCGACCAGGGCACCCTGAGCCTCAACGAATTGCGTTCACAGCTGGCCGCCCAACAACTGGACAGCACGCCCCAGGACATCACCAGCCTGCTGGACGTGTGGATCCGCCTGGACATTCTCGTGCCGGTGGCGAAAAGCCCGAACCGCTTCGAGCTCAACGCCCAGATCCATGATTTCCTCGCCTACCTGCGCCGCGAACACCGCCTGGGCCTGTGCCTGGAAATCGAAGCCTACCTGCGCCACCTCGAGCGCCTGGCCGGCTACATCCAGGACGCTTTCGACGTGCGCGACGGCAACGACCTGGCCCGCCAGCTGCGCCTGCTGGACATGCGCGTGCGCGATGTTCTCAAGAAACTCGCCAACGACGAGCAGGCCTTGGTGGCCGTGGCCGAACGCGCCAAGACCAGCGACCGGCAGATCCCGTTGCGCCAGCGCTACGCCGAAGTACTGGCGACCTGGGACGAATATGTCGAGCCGATGATTCAACTGGTGAACGCCGACGGGGCGTTCGAGCAAGGCGTGCGCAAAGTCGAGAACGTGCTGTTGCGCATGCTCACCGAACAGCAGCGCCTCGGCCACCTGGTGGACGACGACATGCTGCTGCGCACCCACGCGCGCATCCTTGAAATGCAGACCAGCGCCCAGTTGACGCTGCGTCACGCCCGGGAACTGCTGCTGCCATTGCGTGAAGAGGCTCGCCGCCATAACGCCGTGACCCGTGGCGCCGCGTTGGCCCTGTCTGCCATTCGCCGCAAAGGCATCGATGCCGTGCCGCAAGCCGCCATGCCGCTGTTCACCCGGCCGCAAAGTACCTTCCTGGGCAGTGCGAGCCAGGTCGAAGCTTATGTCTATGCCTTGGCTCGTTTCGAACCGAAACCGGCACGCTTCCCCAAGTCCCACAAGACCCACAAGGGCGGCGAGGCACCGCGTGCGCCACGCACCGTGCGCGAGATGGTCGAGCGCTGCGAAGACGCCTTGCCGATGCCGGACCTGATGACCTGGCTGCTGGAGCAGGAGCCGGACGGCGCCACCGACGAATTGCTGTATTGGTTCTCGCGCCTGTCGCGGGAAAAACGTTTCAAGCGCGAGCGTCTGGAACGCCGCGATTACCACACTCACGAGCATCAGGTCAGCCTGCGCTCCTTCGCCCTGCTCTCGGCCCGCGACACCGCCGCCGAGGATTCTGCGAGCATTCCCCATGCATCTTGATCTATCCGAACTGTCCCAGCTGGCGCCGATCTTTCGCGAGCTGTTCAAGGGCTACCACGTCAGCCGCCGCGACCCGGAGCTGTACGCGCAACTGTCCAACTTCCAGGACCAGTACCGCACGCTGTTCAAGGCCCTGGGCTTCGAACTGGTGTGCGACACCCGTGGCTTCTATTACTTCGTGCCGGACCTGGCCGCCGCGGCAGTGAACAAGACCGCCCAGCGCCTGGCCCTGTTCACCTTCATCCTGGTCGAACATCTGGCCGACCAGGGCCGCGACCCGATCGCCGTGCTCGACGGCGGCAGCCTGGGCCGCGATGAATTGCCTTCGCTGCTGGAGAAGTACCGCGACCTGTTCATCCAGGCCGAAGTGCAGACCCAGGAAGAGCTGGAAGAAAAAATCATGCGCCGCATGACCCAACTGGGCTTTGCCGGCGAAGAAAACGGCATCTACCGCTTCCTGCCACCGATGCACCGTTTCCTCGATGTCTGCCTGTCGGTCCAGCAGGATCGCGACCTGGCGGCCAGCCTGCACAGCGTGCTGCCATTGCCCGCGCCGGTATTGATCGACGAGGACAGCGACGAAAAACTGCTACAGACCGACGATCCGCTCGACCTGAGCCCCTTTGACGGCGAAGAAAGCGAAGACGACGCACTGGCCCGCGCCATTGCCGAAGAACAGGAGACCGACGCATGAGCAAGGAACGCTACGGCATCCGCCGCTTTGCCCTTTTGAACACCGCCGGCTACAGCCTCGGCCTGTTCCCGCTGGAAGAACCGTTGTCGGTGTACGGCGCGAACAACCTCGGCAAATCCGCTTCGATCAACGCCCTGCAGTTCCCGATCCTGGCGCGCATGTCGGACATGAGCTTCGGCAAGTACAGCCTGGAGCAGTCCCGGCGTTTCTACTTTGCCTCGGACACCAGCTACATCCTGGTGGAAGTCGCCCTGCCCCACGGCCCGCACGTGATCGGCGTGGTCGGTCGCGGCCCTGGCGGCGGTTTCGGTCATCAGTTTTTTGCCTACGCCGGCAAGCTGGACCTGGCTCACTACCAGAAAGACGACACCTGCCTGCGTCAGAAAGAGCTGTTCACCAACCTGGAGCGCGAAGGCCTCAAGGCCTACGAACTCAAACCGGATGAACTGCGGCGCCTGCTGGTGGGTGGGCACACATCGATCCCACTGGACCTGACGCTGATCCCGCTGCGTTCCACCAGCGAGCAAAGCCTAAAGACCTTCCGCGCGCTGTTCATCAACCTGCTGCACATGCGCGAAATCACTGCGGCCAAGCTCAAGCAACTGTTCCTCGACGCGTTCGAACACAGCCTGCGTTCCGGTAGCGTGGATTACATCGCCGCGTGCGAAGAAGCCTTCCGCGATGTACGACGCATGGAGCAGGACTACAACTCCCTGGTAGCGGCCGGCCCGTTGGTCGAAGCCCTGGCCAATGGCGTGAAGCAGCGCGACATTTTGCGCGGCAAACTGCATCGCCTCTCGCCCTTGCTCGACTCGTTGCTGGGCACTTGGTCGGACTATGCCAGCGCGCGCAAGGAAGAGCTGACGATCCAGGCCGAACATTACCGCAACGAACAGGATTCGCTGCAGAACGACCAACGCGGCGGCACTCAGGAGCTGATGCGCTTGGAGCGGGAGATCAGCGGCATCCAGCGCTGGATCGGCGAATTGTCGGTGCTCAAGAACCGCTTCGCCCTGGTGGATGACGTCAAGGTCTTGGAGCAGCAGTTGCTCGCCGCCAAGGACGCCCACGATGAACTGGCCGGCGCCCTGGCCCAGTCGCGGCAGTTCAGCGCCGAAGATTTGGAAGAGCGCCTGCGGGATCTGGAAAAACGCCTGAAATCGGTCAAGCAGCAACTCGATCACGCCGACAACAACAGCTACGCCCGCCTGCGGGAAGAGTTCTCGCAGCAGGACGTCGAGCGCCTGATGCGCCTGTTCAACAGTGCCCTTTTCAGCCTGCCGCTGGGCGAACACGGCATCGCGCTGGACGAGAACGGCGAGTGGGTCAAATCCATGGAAGTGATCCTCGACGGCTTCAAGGGTGAACGTTTCGAAGTGCCGGGCCTGTCCATCGACCTGTCCCACATCGAACCGCCAGCCCTGCAAGCCCTGGCCGACCGCGCGGCGTTGCGTGACCAGAAAGAACGCCTGGAAAAAGAACTCAAGCAGCTCAAGACCCAACAAGCCGTGGCGGCCGACCGTGCAGCGAGCAAGACCCAGACCGAAGCGTTGTATCAACAGGTCCTGGACGCGCAAAAAGCCCTGGAAGATTTCCGCCGGACCCAGACCCTGAGCGCCGAAGAAGGCGAGAAGCTTGAACAGCTGGCGCAGATGGAAGCGGCCCAGGACGAACTCAAGCGTTCCAGCGACGCCTTCACCGAGCGCGTCCAGCAGTTGTCCGCCAAGTTGCAACTGGTGGGCCGGCAGATCGCCGACATGGAAGCCAAGCAGCGCACCCTCGACGACGCCCTGCGCCGCCGTCAATTGCTGCCGGCGGACCTGCCGTTCGGCACGCCGTTCATGGACCCGGTCGACGACTCCATGGACAACCTGCTGCCGCTGCTCAACGACTATCAGGACAGCTGGCAAGGTCTGTTGCGGGTCGACGGCCAGATCGAAGCGCTGTATGCCCAAGTACGTCTCAAGGGCGTGGCCAAGTTCGACAGCGAAGACGACATAGAGCGGCGCCTGCAATTGCTGATCAACGCCTATGCCCACCGCACCGACGAGGCCCTGACCCTGGGCAAGGCGCGCCGTGCGGCCGTGACCGATATCGCCCGTACCCTGCGCAACATCCGCAGCGACTACGACAGCCTCGAACACCAACTGGCGCTGTTCAACCGCGAGATCAACAAGCGCCAGGTGTCCAACCTGCAGAGCTTCCGGATCGTGCTGGCGCCGAACAAGGAAGCGCTCAAGCACATCGACCAGATCATCCACAGCGCCGGCCAGTACGAGGAAGGCGAGACCCTGTCAGTGTTCGACCTCAGCCAGAGCGCCGAGCAGGACAACAAGAACGAAGAGGCCAAGGAATACCTCGCGCGCCTGGTGGCCGCTAACCACAACCAACTCGGGCTCAAGGACCTGTTCGAGCTGGCGTTCGAGATCACCAAGGTCAACGGCCAGCCGGTGATCCACACCGACATCGACGGCGCGGCATCCAACGGCACCACCATGACTATCAAGGCGTTGACCAACATGTACTTGTTGCTGCACTTGATGGACCGTGAACAAGCTGGTCGCGTGCGCCTGCCGTACTACTTGGACGAAGCGGCGGACATCGACGAGAAGAACCAGGCCGCGCTGCTGGAAACCAGCCTGCAGTTGGGCTTCGTGCCGATCCTGGCCAGCGTTAAGCCGCAAGTGTGCGCCAGTGTCGCCATCGACCTGGAGGGCGGCAGCGGCCCGAACGGTATCTACATCGACGAAGCAGACTGGAAATACATCCGTCGCCACGATGCCGTGAAGGCCACGGTGAATGTACAGGCCGATGAGCCGGAGCTGGATCCGGTGTGATGTGATTATCCGGATATGAAAAAGGCCGCGATCCATTGGATCGCGGCCTTTTTCATATCGCGAGCAAACTCGCTCACGCAGGGGGGGTGCGGTGTTTACGGCATCGAGATCCACCGCCCCTCCAATGGGGGCGAGCTTGCTCGCGATGGCGTCAACACAGACAACGCCGAGCTTGTTATTTGCCGAGACTGATCTTCGGCGCCCAGGTCAGCCATTCATCTTCAAACTTATCGAACAGCGGGAAGGTCTGCTCCGGTCGCGCCGGGTTACCCATCTTCTCGCCGTCCGGTGTCGCGAACGCAATGCCGCCCTGTATCAATGTCTCCAGCGACTCGGTCCGCACTGTCGCGCCCTTGAACAAACCGAAGTCCAGGCCAAAGCCGCTGCTGTTCCAAAACCGCGTGCCGCTACGGACCAATGGCGCATATTTGGGTTCGATCAGGATATGGATCAGCACGCGATCCGCCGTCTGGCCCAATTCATAACCGGTGACTTTGCCCACCGTGATCTCGCGATAGGTCACCGGCACGCCGGTTTTCAACGAACCGCGACGGGCCGCACTCAACACCAGGCTCAGACCGGCTTCAGGTACGACGCTTTCCGGTGGATTGGCCAGCGCGACGAAGCTTTTTTGCGGCCCAACGCTTTTTGCCGAAGGCTGCACCTCAATGTATTGGCCTGTCACCAGCGTTTCCAGGTTGGACGTCTTCATCAAGCCCAACTCAGGCTTGACCACCCAAAACTGCGTACCGGTCCGGGCGATACGCTCCGGCACTTCGGTGATCCGCGCGGTGAGCAGCACCGATTGCATATCGGCACTGAGATCCACATTCTCGATCTTGCCCACGTCCAGCCCCTTGAAACGAATCGGCGTACCGATGCGCAGGCCGTCGGCACGGTCAACCTTGATCGTTACCTCGGTGCCCCGCTGTTGCGCGGCTTCATGGTCTGCAAACAGCCGGAACCGTGGGATGCGTCTTTTGAGCGGCACATTGGGTTCCGGTGTCTCGAAGGAAATCCCCCCGGCCATCAGGCTTTGCAGGGACTCACTCTTGACCTGTATCCCGCCCGTCAAACCGCCGGTGAGGGTAATGCCGCTGGCGTTCCAGAACCGTGTTGAGCCGTTGACCAGCCCTTCGTATTCCTTCTCGATGTGCACACCAATGATCAACTGCTTTTTCTTGCGGGAGAATTGATAGCTCTGTACCGATCCGACCTTCACCTGCTTGTAGAGGATCGGGCTGCCGACCTCCAGCGATCCGAGGTTTTCGGTGAGCAACACCAAGTGCAGTCCCGGTGAACGCAAGTCCAGCGGTGGCGCTTTCGCCCGGGCTTCGAATTCGCGCTGCGGCGCGCCGCCCTTGTCACCCGGTCGCACAGCAATGTAGTTACCCTTGACCAACGCTTCCAGGCCGGTAATCCCTGCCAGGGAGATCGATGGCTTGACGACCCAGAACTGAGTGCCAGTCACCAGGTAGTCTTCGGCCAACGGGTCCAGCGTCAACTCGGCGGTGGCGCTGGACAGGTCCGGATCGACTTTGAGGGTCTTCAGGCTGCCGACCTCGATGCCTTTGTACATCACCGGCGTGCGGCCAGCCTGCAAGCCCTCGAAATCGCTGAGCTTGACCTTCACCCGGATACCCGCTGCGGCGGCATCAAAATCTTCGTAGAGGCGAAACGGCAGGCTCGGATCCGTGGGCGGACTGTCCTTGCGGTTCTCAGGCGTAGCGAAGGCGATCCCCCCGGCGACGATGCTGGCCAGGCTTTCACTGCGTACCTTGACGCCCGACAGGTTGGCATCGATGCTGATGCCGCTGGCGTTCCAGAAACGCGTGTGCTTGCGCACCAGGCTGGCATAAGTTGGTTCGATGAAAACCTTGATCTCAACTTTGCTCTGGTCTTCGGACAGCAAATAACTCTTTACTTGGCCGACCTGGATTTGTTTGTAGAACACCGGGCTGCCACGATTCAACGAGCCCAACCGGTCAGCCTTGATGGTCAGGTGCAAACCCGGTTTGGTGTCGGACAATGGAGGCTCTTCGACCAACGCCTTGAATTTACGTGTCGACTCTCCTTCACCAGGGCTGATGGCGACGTAGTTACCTGATACCAAGGTTTCCAGACCAGTAATCCCGGCCAGGGTCACGCTCGGCTTGACCAGCCAGAAACGTGTTCCGGTCTTCAGGTACTGCTCGACGTCCTTGTTCATCTCGATGGTCACGATCACGCCTTTCGAGCTGCCTTCGTCATCGAGGGTCAGGGTCTTCACTTTGCCGACTGACATGCCTTTGTAGACGACTTCAGTCTTGTTGACCTGAATGCCTTCGCCACTCTCAAAGCGCACATTGATCTCGATGCCGGTGTCGTTATAGGCGCGCCAGCCGAGCCAGCCGCCGATGATCAATGCGATCAGCGGCAAGATCCAGATGGCCGACCAGTTCGAAGCCGGTCGGGTTTTAGCGGTAGGCAAATCAGTCATGGTCGTCATCCGACTCCGTGTTATCCCAAATCAGTCGGGGATCGAAAGTTACTGCGGCAATCATTGTCAAAATCACTACGCTGGCAAAGGCAATCGCGCCGAGACCGGCTTCGACACTGGCGAGCCGGCCAAAATTCACGACGGCCACCAGAATGGCGATCACGAAAATATCCAGCATCGACCAGCGGCCGATGAACTCGATGAAGCGGTACATCAGGATGCGTTGCCGGGCCGACATGGGCTGGTGCCGCTGCACGGAAAACAGCAACAAGGCGATACCGACCAATTTAAAGGTGGGGACCACGATACTGGCGATGAATACCACGGCGGCGATAGGAATCATGCCGTGATGCACCAGCTCGATGACGCCGGCCATGATAGTGCTCGGGGCTCCTTGGCCCAGCGAGTTGATCGTCATGATCGGCAACAAATTGGCCGGGATATAAAGGATCGCGGCAGTGAGCAATAAGGCCCAGGTCCGCATCAGGCTGTTTGGGCGACGGGGATGAACCCGTGCGCCGCAACGAGTACAGGTCTGGTTGTCGGCCTCGGCATCCTGCCGATTCAATTCATGGCATTCAGTACAGATCAGTATCCCTGCATCAATCGCCCGCATGGGCATCTTCTCCTGATAACGCTTGCCAGATCTGATGCGGTGACATCACCACCTCCAGCCAGACCTGGACCAGCAACAGACTGATGAAACACACCAGGCCAAGGCCTACGGTAATAGCTGCCATGTCTGCCAGCTTGACGATGGCCACCAGTACGCCCATGAGGTAGACCTCAAGCATGCCCCAGTCGCGTAAGTGGTGATAAATGCGATACAGCAACAACCCGTAGCCACGACCAACATTCAAGCGGATGGTCAGCAGCACAACCAACTGGCAAAGCAACTTGAGCAGCGGAATACCCATGCTGCACAGGAACACCACCATCGATACGCCTTGCATGCCCGTGTCGAACAGGCCGACCACGCCACTCCAAACGGTATCCTGCGCAGACTGCCCGAGCAGATTGAGTTGCATGATGGGTAAAAAGTTGGCCGGCACATATAACAGCAACGCGGCGATCACCAAGGCAAGACTGCGTTCGACCACATTGTGTCGGTGAGCATAAAGTTCATATCCACAACGGGGGCACTCGGCTTTTTCGCCATGGGCCAATTGCGGTTTTTTCATCAAGAGGTCGCATTCATGGCACGCTACCAGATCCTCCAGGGGTAGCTCTGACAACCTCTCAGTGTCTGACGGATCGGGCATAAAGAGCTCTGGCTCAGCTAAGGTGGGGCTATTCTAGTGCTCAGGCTCGAAAATAACTGTGCAAATTTATTCCGAGCTTTCCAAGACTTTTATTACGTGCAAAACAAAACCCCTACCTGCGTCAGCAGATAGGGGTTTCGGAATTTAATCTTGACGATGACCTACTCTCACATGGGGAAACCCCACACTACCATCGGCGATGCATCGTTTCACTGCTGAGTTCGGGATGGGATCAGGTGGTTCCAATGCTCTATGGTCGTCAAGAAATTCGGTAGCCAGCGCGTGCCTTGCGGTCACGTTCCAGCGAATGGGTATGTGATAGGTTTCGGTGTTTTGTGACGTTCGAACTTTCGGTTCGTTTCGTCTTCACACACCGCAATCTGGTGCTCGTTCGCTTTTCAGCTCGAAGCAAGCAAATTGCTTGGGTGTTATATGGTCAAGCCTCACGGGCAATTAGTACAGGTTAGCTCAACGCCTCACAGCGCTTACACACCCTGCCTATCAACGTCGTAGTCTTCGACGGCCCTTCAGGGGACTCAAGGTCCCAGTGAGATCTCATCTTGAGGCAAGTTTCCCGCTTAGATGCTTTCAGCGGTTATCTTTCCCGAACATAGCTACCCGGCAATGCCACTGGCGTGACAACCGGAACACCAGAGGTTCGTCCACTCCGGTCCTCTCGTACTAGGAGCAGCCCCTCTCAAATCTCAAACGTCCACGGCAGATAGGGACCGAACTGTCTCACGACGTTCTAAACCCAGCTCGCGTACCACTTTAAATGGCGAACAGCCATACCCTTGGGACCGGCTTCAGCCCCAGGATGTGATGAGCCGACATCGAGGTGCCAAACACCGCCGTCGATATGAACTCTTGGGCGGTATCAGCCTGTTATCCCCGGAGTACCTTTTATCCGTTGAGCGATGGCCCTTCCATACAGAACCACCGGATCACTAAGACCTACTTTCGTACCTGCTCGACGTGTCTGTCTCGCAGTCAAGCGCGCTTTTGCCTTTATACTCTACGACCGATTTCCGACCGGTCTGAGCGCACCTTCGTACTCCTCCGTTACTCTTTAGGAGGAGACCGCCCCAGTCAAACTACCCACCATACACTGTCCTCGATCCGGATAACGGACCTGAGTTAGAACCTCAAAGTTGCCAGGGTGGTATTTCAAGGATGGCTCCACGCGAACTGKCTTTTT